>CACXFY010000178.1 GCA_902767005.1 uncultured Erysipelotrichaceae bacterium | reverse complement strand
TACCCATTTTCTTAGATAATTCTTCTTCAGATGGTTCTCTATTTAATTCCAAAGTCATTTGTCTTTGAATTCTAGCCATTTTATTGATTGTTTCAACCATATGAACAGGAACTCTAATAGTTCTTGCTTGGTCTGCTAAAGCACGAGTAATTGCTTGTCTAATCCACCAAGTAGCATATGTAGAAAACTTATATCCTTTTGTTGGATCAAATTTATCTACTGCTTTCATTAATCCAATATTTCCTTCTTGAATTAAATCCAAAAACAACATTCCCCTTCCAACATATCTTTTCGCAATACTAACAACTAAACGAAGATTAGATTCAGCAAGCATTCTTTTTGCTTCCTCATCACCCTCTTCAGCTCTTTTAGCATATTCAAACTCTTCATCAGATGTTAATAAGTTAATACGTCCAATTTCTTTTAAATACATTCTAACTGGATCATTAATCTTAACATCTTTACTCATTGTGATAGATTCTACCGCAACATCTGGTGTAATCTCTTCACCTGAAGCATCATCACTACCATCTTCAGTAACAATATCAATATCAGCATCTACTAAGGCATTATATAATTCATCTAATGAATCACTATCTACATCTAACCCCTTTAATTCGTCTGCTAATTGTTCATAAGTAATATACCCCTGTTTTCTTCCAAGTGCCAATAACTTTTCTTTTCTTTCGTCTAGTGTTTTAATCTCTCCAACCATTACTATTCTCCTATCCTTAGCTTCCTAATCTTTTCTGATATCTTAGCTTGTTCTATTGGATCTACTTCTTTTTTCATTAAACTTGTTAATCTTTTAATCTCTTGTGACTTAGCATAATCTTTCACAACAGTAAAGTATTCAAACAATTCCTCTTTTGTAGTATCACTATTATAATCTAAAGCTAATATACCATTAAGAAAATTACAGATTGCTTCTTTATCTTGAACATAAGTATAAAAATCAGCTACATTAATACTTCCATAATTATGATAATAATAAATAATTTCACTACATAGTATTCTACTTTCTTCATTTGGTAAAATTAAATGCTCTTTTTCTACTTGTGAAATAACCCAATCATTATTAAGCATAAAATATAGTATTTGCTCTACAGCCTTCATATACTTACTTTTTCTTACTACTTTATTATTTTTTTCTTCTACTACTATATTCTGTGGTTTAACATTATCTTTCTTATACCCATTAAACCGCATTTCCAGTGTATTATACCCTATATCAAACTCTTTTGCAAGTCTTTTAAGTACAACTTCTACTCTTATAGGATCATCTATTTTAACAGTTTCTTTTAAAACTTCATTTATATAATTAGCCTTTTCTTCATCACTATTAAAGTTTACATTCTCTCTTAACTTCATCATCTTAAAATCAGAAAAGTTCAAGGCATTCTCAACTAATCCTATAAATTTATCTTTACCATTATCTAATATATAACTATCTGGATCATCTGGATTTGGTAATAATACTACTTTAACTTCTATTCCTTCATTAAGTAATGTATCACCAATACTAAGTGTTGCTTTAACACCAGCGTCATCTCCATCCAAACACATAATTATATTATTACTTAATCTCTTAATTAAATTGGTCTGTTCTTTTGTTAAAGCTGTTCCCATTAAAGCTACAGTATTTTTAATACCAATAGAACTAGCTCTAATAACATCCATGAAACCTTCCATTACAATAACAGACTTCTTTAATCGACACTCTTCACGAGCTACATGATAATGATATAGCATTTCTCCTTTTTTAAATATTTCTGTTTCTTTAGTATTAACATATTTATTTTGACCATTATCTTTATAAATACGTCCACTAAAACCAACACATTTCCCAGAAACATCATATAAAGGAAACATAATTCTATCATTATAAATATCATGATTATCACTACTAAGTCCTATTCTATTCAAAGTAGATAAATCATATTCTTTCTTTAATAATAAATTAGTTAAATCATCATGACTATCTAATGATAATCCAACCTCAAATTCTTTTATCATAGAATCAGTAAATTTTCTATTATTCAAATATTTTCTGGCTTCAACACCAGCTTTACTAAGTAAATTATTTTGATAATATTTTACTGAAAAATTATAAGCTTCATATAACTTATCATATTTAGTAGTTTTCTTACTTATAGATATATTACCTACATCTACTCCAACTCTATCTCCTAAGTATTTTAATACTTCTCTAAACTCCATGTGTTCATAATTCATCAAGAATGTATAAACATTACCTGTTGCATGACAAGAAAAACAAGTATATATTTGTTTTTCTCTAGATACACTCATAGATGGATTTGTATCATCATGAAAAGGACAAACACCAAAAAAGTTTTTGCC
>CACXFY010000177.1 GCA_902767005.1 uncultured Erysipelotrichaceae bacterium | reverse complement strand
GCTTTTAACGCCTTAGGAAGCATCGTTTGGTAGCAGCTAATTAAAGTTGACAACGTTTCATCATGCATATATTTACCAAGTTCTAATAATTCTTTATTTAAGATAATATCTAAATCTTTTATATCAATAATCTCTTTTAAATTATCTATATCGCTATTATCTTTTATCTCTAATATAAAACCTTCAAGTTCCATTCTTCCAAAAGGTACTACTACTCTAACACCAATTTTTATCTTATCTTTTAAACTATCTGGAACTTTATAATAAAATACTTTATCAATATTTTTATTACTAAGTTCTACTAAAACACCAACTACCAAATTATCACCTCCCTATAAAAGTATTATAACACACAAAAAAGAGAACTATCTGTTCTCTTCATTAATTAATTTAGCGTGTACTACTTTTCTACCTTTATTATCTTCAGTACAAGTAGATAAAGTAATAATCTTATCTTCAATACTTACACTATTATCTATCGCAATAGAATTTCTGCTCTTAATAGTATCTAAAAACTGTTTATAATCAACATCACTATAGAAATTAGTACTTAAATAATATACCTCTGGTTCTATATAATATACAGAAAATATCTGATAAGTATATTTCTTACTTGGTGTAAGTACAATCACCTTTTTATTAGAATTCTTAACCCAATTCTTACCAAATAAATTAGAAATACTACCGAAAGCAGTTTTATTTAATAAATTGTGTCCATAGAAGATAGTATTATTATCAGTCATATTAACATCATTTCTAAAATCCATAAAAGTCCATCCAGTAGTTTTATAACTATTATCAAAACTATGATTTAAATAGAAATCATTATTATCAGTTTTAACTATTGGATAATTAATATTAGTACCATCTACACTCAACCAAGCTACTGTATTTGGATTAACATTAATTAACTCTGAAAAGTTAACATTTTCTAATCTAAACTTACCATATATACGATATGGATTCATATCTCGATTAATACCACCACTAGAAGCACTATTATCATCTTTAGCATCTTTTACATCTTCAACAGTCTTACCATCATCACTTAAGTGAACCTCTTGACCTTTATCGACATATAAAATATTAAATAACGCAACAAAAGAAACGAACCACAATATAATTATTAATATATATTCAGGTTGTTCCATCCTTTTTTCAAAATGCCTAATTACTCTATCTAACCATTTAAAATGAAATATCTTTTTTAATAAACTAAAGAATTTAACTAAGTAAAAGTAAAAACCTCTCGATATGAATAAAGATAATGATACTATTCCTTTAAATAAACATTTAATTAAATAATATGGAAATAATACTATATGCTTAAGTACTTTCATATAAGTTCCTCATCTACAATAACAGAAGATGTAATTCTAGGAATATTATACTCATCATTATCAATTACTACTTTATTCATAGACTCAGCTATAGGTTTTACTTCACTATCTTCTAATTCTTCTACTTCTTCAATTTTTACAGTACTTCTTAATTCATCACTAATAGGTAATATTTTATCAAATACTTTAGTTGCTCCATCATATAAAGGATCTGGTACTTTTTCAACTTCTCTAAAAATTGTAATAGGTACTTCCTTCTCCACTTCTCTAATAACTTCAACTGGGACTTCCTTTATTACCTCTTTTTCTACTTCTTTAGGTACTACTACAGTTTTAACAACTTCATTAACAATAACATGATTATTGCCCAAAGTTTTCTTTTCTACAATACTAACTATTAAACCAGTAAATAAAGACACAATAACAACTACTGCTAAAAAGATATAAAATATTGTCATTGTATCACTTCCTTTACTAGATTATTTCTTCATCTTTGTCTTTTTCTTTATTTTCATCACTATTTATATAATACTTTTTATTATTTTGACTCAGTATTATGCCAATCGATAATGTAAATAAGATAACAACTAATACTAGTATGATAATCAAGACTACACTCATCAT
This sequence comes from uncultured Erysipelotrichaceae bacterium, assembly GCA_902767005.1. The sequence goes on along the minus strand of CACXFY010000177.1, from coordinate 1,028 downwards.
ATCAACCCCATTATCTCTACCTATATTATAATAAAGCCAAAAAAAAAGGACAATAGAATGTCCAATTTTATATGTAAAGTCAGTGTCTACAGTTATCCAATTAAACGTAAAACATCGTTAATAGTGACAACCACCATCAATAGTAGTAATAATATCATACCAACCATATGTATATAATTCTCTATTTTAGGATTAACTGGTTTACCAAATCTAAGTATTTCAATTAATATAAATAGAATATGTCCACCATCAAATGCAGGTAATGGTAATAAGTTAATAAAACCAACATTTATACTTAAGAAAGCTATTAAATATAATATACTAGCAAAACCAGCACTTCTTTGTTCACCAACAATAGAATAAATACCAACTGGTCCACTTAATTGACTAAGTTTTACTCCTCCAGTAACTAAAGCTGAAACAGTAACCCACATTTGTTTAAATATAGACTTAGTTTTAGCAAACGTATAATGTAAAGAACCAAGTATTCCAGTCTCTTTTTCTTGCTTCATTGATATACCATACTTATAAGTTTCTTTTTTACCTTTTTCTATTTTCTCTGGTTTTATTTTATAAGAATACTTTTTTCCATTTCTTTCAACTACAAAAGTACTCTTTTTTTCTGGATTAGCAATAGCTAAATATAAAGCAATATCATCACTTGTACTAATCTTATGATTATTAATCTTAACTACAGTATCATTCTCTTTAATACCAGCTTTATATGCAGCAGAACCTTTCTCAACACCAGTAATAACTGGATTCATAGTACTGCCACCCCATATTAAAGCAATAACAAATAATAAGATGATTGCTAGAATAAAGTTATTACCAGCTCCAAAGAACATAATCAAAAACCTTTGGAAAGGATTCTTATCTTGTAAACTTCTATTTTTTGGTATTTTAAAGTCTTTATCAGTCTCTACATCTTCTCCAGCTAATTGACAAAAGCCACCTATTGGTATTGCACGAAGTGTATATTCTGTCTCTTTACCTTTCTTACCCCATATTTTAGGCCCCATACCAAT
>CACXFY010000176.1 GCA_902767005.1 uncultured Erysipelotrichaceae bacterium | reverse complement strand
GATGAAAATGGAAATAATGTTGAGTTCAGAGAAATTGGAAATGGAGAATATGAATTTACAATGCCAGCAACTAATGTTACAATTACTCCACAATTTAAAGATAATAATATAATAAATCAAATTATAACCAATCCAAAAACAGGAAGTAATATTATTTTAGTCTTAGGAATTGTAATTGTAGGTTTTGTATTTGGATTTAGAATAATGAAAAAAGAAAAAAATAAAATAATGTAAAAAGGCACAATAAATATTATTGTGTTTTTTATTATATTATAAAGTATAAATAAACTTCAGAATAATAAAATCTGAAGTTTTAATTTTGAACTATTGGCAAAGATTCTCCTAAGCAATAGGTCACGAGTTCGACTCTCGTTGGGAACACCATATATTAATAAAAGATTATAAGTAGATTATAATCTTTTTTTTAAAATATTTAATTATTAGTATTTTTTGATTAATTATGGTATACTTGTGGTAAGATAGGATGTGGTTTAATGAGCAAGGATGAAAAGAGTGTTGTTTTATTTCTTTTATCAGTATTTATATTAGTGGTAATATTTGTTCCCTTAAAAGTACAAGCAAAAACATTTGTTATTGGTTCTAGTATTTATAGTGCATGGCAAGATGATCTTGATATAATTGAACCTGGTGATATTTTGGATTTTAGCAACTGTTCTAGTTCAATTAAATATGATTTGTTTTTAGATGGTGAGAAGGAATCCGAATGTTATGGAAATAAACCAGAATGTAATAAAACACAATATATTGTTAAAGATAGAATGGTTTTTGGTTATGCTGAGTATGAGTATCAAATTGAAAGTATGTATTTTTATAAATTGTCTCCTGATCAAGAATTATTAATCTATGATGATTCTACACCTGATGGTTATTATAAAAGTGGGGATGTTTTTGTTTTTTTGACAGAAAAAACGGGACCTCATGAAATGGGTTTATTCATTTATAATGATGATGATGATTTAATATACTATCGTGAATATAGTCCTTATACGGCACTTTCTTATAAGTTACCTAAAATTAAAGGTAAGGATGTTTATTGGAAGTTGGAATCATTTGTTACTCCAGGTAATTATATATATGGGGAATGTCCACATTTTAGACCATTTGATTATGATGAGCCTAAGATAGAATTGATTTGTGATAAAGATAAAATAAAATATGGAGAAAAGGCTAGTTGTGAAGTATGTTTAGAATGTACACATGCTTTAAGTAAATTAGAGTTTTCTATGACTCAAAGTGATTTAAAATTTTCTAATTTTGGTTATTCTAGTGGAATAACAAATGTTGGAAATGAACAATCTATAAAATTAAATATATCTGATAATAATATTTGTACTGCTAAAAAGACTCTTATGACATTTGATGTAGAAGGAACTAAAGATAATACTTATTTGGATAAGATTACATTAAGAAATGTCGAGTTTACTGACGAAATACTATCAGGTAATTATAAAGATTTAGATAGTAATCTAAATGTTATATCTACAAAAGAAACTATTTCTAATCCTAAAACAGGAATAAAATTATTATTTATAATAATTCCAATATTATTATTAATAATAGTTGGTACAATTAGTTTGTTTATTAAAAAAAAGAAAGCTACTAATTAAGTAGCTTTTTAGCTAAGGAGAATAATAATGAAAAAGATAGTATTAATAGTTTTACTTTTTACAATTGTTTTATATATTCTTCTTTATGGTTATAATAATAATTATCATATTGATAATGGTATTCCAATTATTGATATTAAATTAAAAGATGTTAGTTTAGATGATGTACATAAAGATAAAGATAAGGAGTTTAATGACAATAAGATTAGCATTTATAGTAATAATAAATTATTTAAGGGAAAGATTGGTTTTAAAGGAAGAGGTAATTATACTTGGACATTAGATAAAAAGCCATATCGTATATCTTTTGATGAAAAGACTAAAATATTAGATTTGCCTTTAGCAAAGAAATTTGTTTTACTTGCTAATCACGCAGATGATTCTTTATTAAAAAATGATTTTACTTATAGTGTTGCGAAAAGAATGAATCTTAATTATAGTTTTACTGGAGAATTTGTAGATTTATATATAGATAAACATTATATTGGTAATTATTATGTAACACCAAAGATTGATATAGCTAAAGAGATAGTAGATTTAAAAGATGATAATGCTTTATTAGTTGAACTTGATAATAACTATTATGAAGATGAAGAAAAGTATTTTACTAGTAAAATATTAAATGATCATATAGTATTAAAAGATTCTAATAGTAAGAAAGAAGATAATAGTTTTAAAGTGTTTGAAGATAAATATAATATTGTAGAAGAATGCATCATTAATCAAGATTATTATTGTCTTGAAGATAATATAGATATAGATTCTTTTATTAAGTATTATATTATTTCAGAGTTTTCTGAGAATCCAGATTCTTTAAGATCTAGTTTATTTATGTATATGGATGGTTTAGATGATAAGATTCATATAGGTCCAATATGGGATTTTGATATTGCTTATGGTTTAAAAGGGAAATATTCTTCATATAACCAATTTTTAATAAAAGATAATATGATAAATGAAGAAGAGGCTTCTAAATTATTCTATAATTTATTAAAAATCAATGAATTCGAAGATAAGGTAATAGCATATTGGAATAATAGTGCTAAAGATATATATAAAGATGAGATTAATAAACTTGATAAGAAGATTAAATATTTAAATAAAGCAGGATCTTATAATAATGATTATTGGAATTATAATTCATATGATAGATCGACATCAATATTTAAACGCTGGTTAAATAATAGATATAGTTTTATTAATAATACGATAGGAAATGATAGTGATGAGTAAGAAAAAGAAAACAATTAATTCTTTAAAGAAGTATATTATTGCATTCATAATTGTTATTATATTAATGATTGTTTTCTTGTTGTTGGAAAAGACAATTCCTAATGAGAAGAGTAGGAATAATATTGTAAAATCAGAAGTTTATTATCACAACTATTATGATTATCAATATAGTAATTATAATATTAGTAAAGGTAAGCATGAGGCTATTGATGTCACCGGGGATTTATATCATTTAACTATGATATATTTGGAAGATAATAAGCATCCTTGGAAAAGTTTTATTGAAATGAATAAGGATTCTTATATTTCTAAAAAGATGATAAATAAAGAGAGTTTCAAGAAGACTAAGGTTGATAGTGATTATTCTAGATATTGGAATGGTCAATTAATTGTATTAAAACCTTTATTATCATTTTTTACTATGCCTACTATTTATAATATTTATTTAGTATTATTTTCAATTACTTTTTCTATATTACTATTTTATTTATTTAAACAAAGTAAGTTATTAGCAATTCTGTTTACTATATCTTCTATTATTGTTAATGCTTTTATAGTAACTACTTGTGATACTTTGATTTATGATTTTATGATAAGTATGATTGCTTCAATAATAATTATTAAAATGTATGATAAGAAGAGTAAAAATATAGATTTACTATTCTTAATTGTTGGTATGGCTACTTGTTATTTTGATCTTATAACATGTGAGACAATTACTTTAACATTACCATTATTTATCTATGTTTATTTGAATATGAAGGACAAGAAGAAAATTAATATAAAAGAAATTATTAAGATTATTGGTCTTTGGTTGATAGGATATTGTTTTACATTCTTAGTAAAATGGATTATATTAGCTATTCATTATCATGGAGATATTATTAATAAAGTATTTGATCCTATGTCTATTAGAATATATTATGAGGATCAAAATGTGTTTTCAGTAATCTTTAATTCTTTTAAGGAAATACCTAATTATTTATATCCTTTTGGTTATTATATTATTAAATGTATTATTTTAGTATTTAGTTTAGTAGCATT
>CACXFY010000175.1 GCA_902767005.1 uncultured Erysipelotrichaceae bacterium | reverse complement strand
TTAAAGAAAATAACACCATTAAGATTAACTATTACTTCTCCTGATCCAAAGGAGAAGGCTGATGATTCTAGTATTTTGATGTCAATTGTACCATCAGCACTTATGAGTTTGACTTCTGTTATTAGTTGCTACTTCTCTGTTAGTAATTATTCTAAAGGAACTACTGATAAAGAAACTTTATTAACGACACTTATTATGTGTGTAGTTATGTTGTTTATATCAATTATTTGGCCTTTTGTAGAAAGATTTGCTGAAAGAATACGTGTTATTGTTAAAGATCATGTTAGAAAGAAAGTATATCGTAAATATTTACAAAAGAAAGAATTAGTATTAAAAGCAGCTATGAATGAGCAAAAATTAGCTCTAGTATTTAATAATCTTAGTTTAGCTGAATGTCAGGATATTATTAAGAAGAAAAGTGCTAACTTATATAGTTTGAATTCAGAACAAGAGCAATTTTTAAAGGTAAGACTTGGTGTTGGTAATGTTAAGTTAGAATCAGAAATTGAATATCAAAGACCAGATTTTGTAAAAGACAAAGATAACTTATTAAATAATATTGATGAGTTACTTGAAAAGTATAAATATATAGAAGATGCACCATATGTATTTAGTTTAAAGAATAGTATTGCTTTTATAAATAGTAATAATGATTTTAATAAATATTTAAATGCTTTGTTATTGCAATTGATTACTTTCCAAGACTTTAATAGTTTGAAATTAGTTGTATTTACTTCAGATAATTCTAAATTAAATAATATTAGAAATATTAATCATTGTTTTAATGAAGACAGAACTATTAGATATTTTGCAACTAGTATGCAAGATGCTGAAACATTATCTAGTCAAATGGTACGTATCTTTAATAGTAGAGTAGATGAAGCTAAAAATTCAACAGATGGATTAAATATTAAAGGACCATTCTATTTAATAGTAAGTGATGATATAGATCGTTTTAAGAACTTGAAGATTATAGAAAAAGTATTGCATGAACAAAAAGGAAAAGTTGGATTTAGTTTACTTGCTTTTTGTAATAAGTTAACTGATATTCCAGATGGTTGTAATTACTTTGTTGAATATAATGATACAGAGGCTACTTTATTCCAATCTGAAATGGAAGAGAAGAATATTATGAAGTATAAACCTGAGTTTATTACTTCAAATATTGATTTTATAGGTTGTGTAAATGAAATAGCTAATATACCAATTAAATTAAATAGCGAAGCTAGTCAGTTATTACCTGAAAACTATGGCTTCTTAGAGATGTATAATGTAGGTAATGTTAAACAATTAAACTCTATTAATAGGTGGAAGAATAGTCAGGTTACTAATTCTTTGGCGGCACCTATTGGTATTGATTCTAATAATAATGTTTTAAATCTAGATTTACATGAGAAGAAACATGGACCACATGGTCTTATTGCTGGTATGACTGGTTCTGGTAAGTCAGAAACTATTATTACGTATATTTTATCGTTAGCTGTTAATTATAGTCCTAATGAAGTACAATTTGTACTTATTGACTATAAAGGTGGTGGACTTGCTGGAGCTTTTGAAAATAGAAAAACTGGTATGAAGTTACCACATTTAGTAGGTACTATTACTAACTTAGATAAAGCTTCTATGAATAGAACTTTAGTATCTATTAAGAGTGAATTACAAAGAAGACAAAAAGTATTTAATGAAGCTAAAGAGAGATTGAATTCAGGAGTTATTGATATTTATAAATATCAGAAATTAGTTCGTGAAGGTGCTTTAGAAGAACCAATGGCTCATTTGTTTATAATCTGTGATGAGTTTGCTGAATTAAAAGCGCAACAACCTGATTTTATGGATGAGTTAGTTAGTGCGGCACGTATTGGTCGTTCTCTTGGAGTTCACTTGATTTTAGCAACGCAAAAACCAAGTGGTGTAGTAGATGATCAAATTTGGTCAAATGCTAAATTCAAAATATGTTGTAAAGTTCAGACTACTGAAGATTCAAGAGAAATGTTAAGACGTGATGATGCAGCTTATATTAAAGAGAGTGGACGTTTCTATTTACAAGTAGGTTATGATGAGGTTTATGTTAAAGCACAATCTGCTTATTCTGGAGGTCAATATATTCCTTTAACTACTGTTAATCTTAATAAAGAAGCTAGTAATTCAATAGAGTTTATTGATGAGTTAGGTAATGTTATTAAGAGTACTAAAAAAGAAAATACAGAAGTATTAGAAACATCTGATTTAGGTGATGAATTAAATAATGTTTTGAAATATTTAATTGATTGTTCTAAAGAGATTAATTATGTTAATAAGAATTTATGGTTGGATTCTATACCTGATAATTTATATATTTATGATTTATTTAAAAAGTATCCAATTAAAGCTAAAAAAGGAATTATTAATCCATTAATAGGTGAATATGATGATCCAGCTAATCAAAAACAAGGTCCTGTTAATATTAACATTACTGAAAATGGTAATGTATGGATAAGTGGTGTATATGGTTCTGGTAAAACTACTTTGATGTCTACAATGATTTATTCAACTATTATTAATCATGGTACTCCAGAAGTTAATATATTTATTGCAGATTTATTAACTGATAGTTTAAGAGTATTTACTAAAGCTCCACAAGTAGGAGATTATATATCTAGTACTGATACTGAGAAATTTAGTAAGTTATTCCATTACATAGAATATGAAGTTGCTAGACGTAAAAAGTATTTTGCAGAGAGTGGAGAAGTATTCTTAAATGAAATAAAGAAAGGTAATTCTCCTTTCCCTAATCTATTAGTATTTGTTAATGGTATGGAAGCTTTCTATGAACAATATGATGATTTATATAGTGATGTGTTCTCACAAACAGTTAGAGACTGTAACAGAGTTGGTATTTACTTTATAGTTACTTCAACTGGTTATTTAAATGGTGGTATAGATAGTAGTTTTAATCAAAAAATTGCACTTAAATATGCTGACACATCTGATTATGCTACTTTATATAAAGATACAAAGAACATTATTCCAGCAAGTAATGCTGGACGTGGATTAGTAGAATTAGATGAAGTATATGAATTCCAAACATCATTGATATTTGATAATGCACGTTTCGAATATAATTTAAATTATGTATTTAATAAATTAGCTAGTATGTTACCAAAGGCTAAAGGTATACCAATTATGCCGAGAATAGTTAATTTTGAAACTGTAAAAGATGAGATTGTTACTATTGATAGTGTACCTATTGGAATAGAATTATCTAGTAACTGTATTTATAATTATAATTTTAGTAATTTAGTTAATTTAGTTATCTTTAATGGTGATAAGACTGGAATTAGCTTCTTAGGTGCTTTAATAAAAGTAATGAAGAGACTTGATAATACTAAGATTATAGTTTTAGATGCTTTAGGATTAGAAGAAGATATAAAAGATGTTCAAAAATATAATTCTAACTTTAAAGGATTATGTACTGCTTTACTTAAAAATATACAAGAGAAGAAGACTACTGATCCAAATGCAGAGAGAATAATATTTATGATTAGTGGATATCAAAAGATTCAAAGTCATTTAAAAGAGCTTAAGAAAGAAGATAGTGATGTAGTTACAGTTGATGATTTAATTGTTGCTGGAGTAGGTGCTGAGAATTACAAGTTTATTATCTTTAATGACTATAAGTTATCTAGTATAGATAATAGTGAATGGTCTGATTATGTAGATAGTGGAAATGGTATAATGCTTGGTCTTGATCCAGAAGAACAGCAATTAATAGAATATGAAAATAATTATGATGAAGTTAAATATAGTAAAGATATTGCTGTTGTAGTTGTAGATGGTCGTAAAAAGAATCTTAAATATATTAGAAATAGGAGTCGTGTATGAATGAAATATTAGTTACAATATATGTATTAGGATTAGACGAAGAATATGACATGTTTTTACCGATTGGATTAGGTATGAAAGATTGTTTAAATCTAATACAAAGTACGATAAAAGAATTAAGTGATGAAAACTATGTTATTCATGATGATGCGACTCTATATACTGCTGATGATGGAAAAGTAATTAATTTAAATAATGTAGTTAAGTATTCTGGATTAAAAAATGGCTGTAAAGTGTTATTAAAATAAGTGGAATTATTGATAATACTTTGTTATACTAAAGGAGAATAGGAGGATAAAATGGAAGAGAATATGGTACAAGAAGAAGTAACACAAGAACCAGCTGTAGCTAATGAAGATGAAGAAGTATATGAAGATGAAGAAGAAGCTGCTTATAGATATGATCCAAATGTAGAAGAAGTGGTACCTGAAGATGATCCAAATGTACCAATCGAGGAGATTGAGACATTTAAGATTGATGAAAATATGCCACCTGAATTAAAAGCACAACTAGAAAGGTTTAATAAGCAAACAGAAACACTAAATAGTGTTATGAATGCTGATTTTTCAGAAGAAATATCTGAAACAGCTGATGAAGATGATATTGATGAAGAAGAAACAGAAGGTGAAGAAGGAACAACTTTTGACATTCAAGAAGATGAAAGTGTCGAATTTGGTAATTTATTTTAGAATTTATTGACACTTATTTAAGAAAATGATATTCTATATTTATAAGATAAGGAGAGTGAAGAAATGGCAAACGATTATGTAAGTGGTAAATGGGCAGGAAAAACTGGTGCTAGTTTGAAAGCAGATTTTAAGAAAAGTAACAATCAAAATACTCCAACTTTAGATTTAAATTTTGACGAGGCATTAGCAAACGTTAAAAAAGTACAAGGAAAGATTGATACTAGTATTAAAGCAATTAATAAAGAAGTAAAAAAACTATGTATTGATAAGCATACAGGAAAGTTTGCTCAAAGCTATTTAAAGAACACTCAAAAGAGACTTAATAATATGAAAACTCAATTGAGTGGAAACGTCACTAGTATGTCTAAGGGTGTTAATGCAGCTCAAAAAGAAGAATGGAAGAGATTAAAAGAATTACTACTAGAATGGAAAAATGCCCAAAGTAAAGGAAATTAGGAGGTAGATTATGGCTAAATATGCAGAAATAGATGAAGCAAAAGCAAAAAAGATTTTAAAGAAAATTGATAAAGAAATGGATAATCTAAGAGCTCTAGTTGGTAAAAAAGGTGATGGTAAGACTAATAGAAAGACACTTATTGGTGCTGTTGAATATATGAATGATCAAGCTTATGGTGGACAAAAGTTAAATAAAGCTTATAATGAATTCAATAGTAAAACTTTACCTACTTTTAAAAACCAAGTATATGCTATGGATTTTGAATTCAACGTAATCGATAGATTAAATAGATAATTAAGTGAACAACAGTTCACTTTTTTTGTGGAAAAGTATTGACTTTTAAT
>CACXFY010000174.1 GCA_902767005.1 uncultured Erysipelotrichaceae bacterium | reverse complement strand
TGATGACTACATCCACTTACCCAAAGAACTACTCTTAGTCCTTCCCCATTCAACATATCGGCATGAGTTATATTATGATATCTCACTACATTGATTTCCTTTCACTAATCTCTTTCATTTTTGCATCACTAAGCATAGTATCTCCATGAACTCTAGAATAAGAAAGATAACCATTCATACGATCTATTTTAGTTAAATCATGACTTCCACACTTTGGACATTCATCCATATCCAATTCCTCATGACCACAATTATTACAATAAGCAAGAGATAAGTTTACTCCTTCATAGAAGCCCATATCCATTGCTCTCTCAACTAATGTAAGAATTGCCTCAGTATTATAACTTAGATTATATCTAACATATTGTATTCTTCCACCTTTAGATAATTCCCAAAATCTATTCTCTAAATCTTGTTTTTCTATACCATTAATATCTTCCCATACTCCACAATGAAAACTATTAGATACATATTCTCGAGAACTAACACCTTCAATTACTCCATATTTCTTTCTAAATTGTTTTATTTGAAGACCACATAAATTCTCAGCTGGAGTACCATATATAGCATAAAGTATTTTATCTTCTTTCTTAAACTCTAAAGTTTTATCATTAATATACTTTAATACTTTCCAAGCAAAATCCCCATCTTCGACAATACTTTTACCATTATATAGTACTTGTAATTCATTAAGAGCTGTTATTCCATAACTAGCAGTACAACTCTTCATAATTGGTTCAATTGCCTCTTCTGGCTTAAGATTACCCCCATAGAATCCTCCTTGACAATATGCAAGTGGATTAGTAGAAGCTTTTCTTTTAGCTAAATAATTATAAGTACGAATATGAATCTTACGAATCATTTCTAAATAATAATCAAGAACTTCATAAAAATCTTTTTGTTCCTCTCTAGCCTTTGCAAGTATCATTGGTAAATGTAAAGAGATTGCTCCTATATTGAATCTACCAATATAAACTGGCTTATCTTTATCATCAGCTGGCTCCATTCCTCCTCTTTCATACCAAGGAGATAAAAATGCTCTACAACCCATAGGAGAAATTACTCTTTTATATTTCTTATAAATATCACATACATATCCTTCACCAGTTAAAGATAAATAATCAGGATACATAGCTTTTTTACTACACTCAATAGCACATAAGAACAAATCTCTTAGTTTTCCACCTTCTCCATGTAATTTTTTATCAAATAAGAAAACTAATTTAGGAAATAAAGTTGGTCTTTTAAATCCTTTCTTTCCTTGTCCCTCTTTATGTACATTTAACATAACTTCACTAATCATTTTGGCATACTTATCAGTATCTATACCAAAAGTAAATGTAACAAACGGATAATCTCCTCTACTACTAGAAACTGTATTTAATTTATATTCAATTCCTTGATATCCTTGTTCACATTCTCTAACTAATTTCTTCCAAGCATAATCTTCTGCTTCTTCTTTATATTCCTTACCTTTAATATCTAAGTATTCCTTTTTATACTTATCAAAAGATAACTTAGCATATTTCTTTAAAGTAGTATCAATCTCTGGAACAGTAAAACCACCATATTGCATAGCTGTAGTATTAACTATAACATCCCCTACTACATTAAAAGCAGTACCTAAAGTCTTAGGTTCTGTATACCAAATATTACTCATCTCAAAACCATCTTTTAAGACATTAGCCATATCAAATAAGCAGCAATTCATAGTATCACGTCTTGCACTCATATCATGAATATAAATATAACCATCTTTACAAGCTTCAATCTCAGCACTAGTCAAAAAGAATTTCTTATATAATTCTTTATTTAAACTATTATAAATTAAACATCTTTGTGTAGTAACAAGAGCACTATCCATATTAGAACACTCTTTATCACCAATATAAGTAATTACTTGAGCATCTTTATATACTTTATCTAATACGTGAATAATATCTTTTTTATAGTCTCTATACTCTCTATAACTCTTCGCAACTAAAGGATTAACCATCTCTAAAGCAGCTTCAGTACAACTATGTACTTGATCAACACTTGGATTACTAGTTTGAGTACTAAGTAAATCTAATACCTTAGAAACAACTTCATCCTTAGCATCTTCAGTTAATTCAACCATTACTCTTTCGGCACTAGTAGTAATAGCTTTTTTAATTCTTAAAGGATCAAACTTTTCTAAGTTACCGTTTCTCTTAATAACATATATCTCCTTCATAATCTATTTCCTCCTACCATGAATACCATTTTAAAATAAAAATCAAAAAAACTAGTGTTGCATTTGCAACACTATTAAAAACTTGCTATAATGTAATTGTAAGGAGGCTCTAAAATGCAAGTAAATCAAAGGTTTTTATCATTAAAAAATAATTTGTCAAACTGTGTAAACATAAAAAATAATACCTATTATAATAATGAATTAATTGCTAATTTTAACACTAATAAGAAGTTAATATATTATATAAACCATGGCAGAGCACTAATCATGAAAAATGACATAGATGGCAATAAAAAGATGTTAAGGGACTTAAAAGAAAATGATATATTTTCCCCTCTCTTTTATAAGAACTTTGAAGATGAAATATACGTAATAAGTAATAGTAATGTAACTGAAATAGCCGTTATTGACTATTCTAAAATAATCAAAGATTGTGATATGAACTGTCCCTTTCATAATAGATTAGTATTATCACTATATGAATTATTAATAAAAGATAATCGTGAACAAAATGAAAAAATAGATATGATGTCGAAAAGAAATGTAAGAGAAAAAATAATTGTCTTTTTAAAACAAAGAACTAATGAAAATAATGTTTTTAAAGTAACCACATCATATAAAGCCATAGCTGAATATATTAATGTAGATAGATCTAATTTTATGAGAGAACTAAATAAAATGGAAGAAGAAAATCTCATAAAAAAAGAAGGTAGAATAATCTACCTATATATATAGAAAAACAATGTTTAGTAAACATTGTTTTTATTATTTCTCTTTTATTATTATACTCCTTAATATATTCAATTGTAGTTTCTTAACTTCCTTTAAAATTAGTAGTTAAATAAGCATAACCTATTCCAAAAACAATAGCCAACAAAAAAAGAAACATTCCAAAGAAAGTTCTTTTGTAATTATATTTCATTCTTTTGCCAAATTTTCTTTTTAGCTTATTCATAGGCTACCTCTATTATTATAGCATCAATAAACTAAATAAATAATAATATAAAAAAAGTGGATAAACCTCCACTTTTAAGAACATTGGCTATTATTAACTGCTGTAATATCATAAGTATTAGTTGGGTTGTTATTTTTACATATATAACCACTAGTATAATTATATGTACCAGAACTAGAAATACCACCATTATGTGCCGCAGTATTTTTCTTAACTATTCCACCATTCATATTAATAATAGAATTTGTACTACATATTCCCCCACCATAACCTGATGAAGTATTTCCAGTAATAGTTGCAGTCCCTGACATAGTTAAAACTGGCGCTAAATAATCAGTATATTTTAATAACATTATTCCTCCACCATTACCATTAGTAGCTGTATTATTTGAAATAGTTCCACCACTAAAAATAAACGTAATACTATTCTCTCTATAACCAGTCATCATTATTGCTCCACCAGCCTGTGCAGTATTACCTGTTATCAATCCACTAGTCATCGTTATTGTTCCACCATGACACCAAATAGCTCCTCCATTATGAGTAGAAGTAATATTATTAGAAATAGTAGCACCTTTAATATTAACATTTCCAGCACTTACTATTGCTCCTCCACCAACACCAGAACCAATAACCTCATTTTGATTAATGCTTCCACCAGACAGATTTATAGTACCTCCAGCATCAACCCAAAAAGCTCCGCCGCCTCCAGTTGCTGTATTATTTGAAACCGATCCGTTATCCATATTAACTGTACCGCCATCTAAGACGAAAATTCCACCAGCAAGATCACCAGCCTCATTATTAGAAATAGAAGCTCCTGTAGTTTTCATATTTAATGTTGTTCCTGAGGCAACATATACTCCTCCCCCGTGTTCAGTAGTAGTATTACGATATACGCCACCATTATTTATAAGAACTGTAGAACCATTATAAACAAATATTCCTCCACCATTACCAGCAGTATTATCACTTATTTCACCACTATTCATTGTAATTACTGAATTATAATTAACAAATACTCCTCCACCAGTCTGTGCAGTATTATTAACTATTTGACCACCATTAACATTAATATTAGTTTCTTCAGAATAAATTGCTCCCCCACCTTGCGTATTCTTACAACTAGATATAGTAGCTCCTTCATTAATGTTTACTGTAGCAGTAAAAGCATTTATTATCGCCATAGTACTTTCCTTGTTAGTACCATTTAAAGTAATATTACTTAAATCTAATTGACCACCAGGTACATTAAAGAAAGCATCTGAATAAGAATTTACTCTCGTAACAGTATTAATATTATTAAAACTACATACAGTATTACTTTCTTTGGTACAACTAGTTATAGTTATATTTTTACCATTCTCTATTTCAGTTGCTGTACTCAATGTAATATCATCCATTACATATATAGTAGCTGTATCTTCTGTCATTAGATATGCCCTTGAAATAGAACTATATGGTTGTGAAATAGTACCAAAACCAGTATCATCGTTTCCATCACTCTTAACATATACTTTATTATATTTAACATTATATCCACTATTTAAAGAACCACTATCATTACTTACAGTCGCATTAATAACTCCCGTTGAAGAAAAAGGTACATTCACTTTTCTAGTATTAACAATTATTTCTTCTCCACCATTTACTACATATTTACATACATAGCCAGATCCACAAGTAGCATGATAATCAACTGTTACTGTTTTAATACCATCTACAATTTCTGTCTCAGTAAATGTTGGTGCATTTAATATATTTGGTTGTGGTCCATCACCTTGTTCATATTCAATATTTATTTCTGGATCTAATTCTATATCATTTTCAGGATACAAACTTTCATCATCTAATACTTTATATTCAAATCGTACTTTTATTTTTTCTGAAGTACCAGCTTTTAACCCATCACCAACAGCTATATCACTACCAGAAGCATATTTTACAGTATACTCATAGTATTCTTGTTGCTCAGCTGTTAACTCTGGTAAAAAACTAAAATCTGATATTCTTGCATTTAAAGTACCTTCATTTACTATATCAACAGTAAACTCATAAAAATCACCTGGTTCAGATAATACTAAACTAAAATTAATAGTAGTTGGATTTGTAATAGTAGCTCCAGTTGTAGGAGTAACACTATCTTCATTTATATCTATATTTGCAAAATGAATATTCCATCTTGCACTACTAACATTACTTGTTCCATCAATACTTAAACTAGTAGTTAAATAAGCATAACCTACTCCGAAACTAATAAACAACAGAAAAAGGAACATTCCAAAGAAAGTTCTTTTGTAATTATATTTCATTCTTTTTCCAAATTTTCTTTTTAGCTTATTCATACAATACCTCTATTTTAATAATACAACTTTTAATCATAAAAAGCAAAAAAAGATTGAAGAGAACACTTACAATCTTTTTATCTAACAACAAATGACAAAGTGGATGGATTATTTGGTATTAATGATAATATATTAGCATCACTTTGATTTTTAACATATACAGTGTGAAGCGCAGAACTTCGAAACATATCATTAAATGTTTCAACAGCACCAAAACTAAAACTACTCAAATCAAGTGTGTTTAAGCCTACACCATAAAACATATCCGACATATTAGTAACCCTTGAAGTATTAAAACTACTTAAATCCAATGATTTTAAATTTTCATCTCCACCAAACCAAGAACGCATATTAGTAATATTAGATGTATCTACTCCATTTAAAATCAAGTTCTCAACTGGATGCAAATAAGCAAATTGTTCAGCAGTATCAGGATATTTAGTATTAGTTAAATTTATTGTTTTTAACTTTGGAAAACTAGATATAGTTATTGAATAAGACGATCCTCCTACCATCCTAGCTATTGTATTAGATTGATTATATGATCTAAAATCAATATTACTTAAATTTATACTTTCTAAATTACTACATCCTGCAAAAACACCAAGCATTGATGAAACACTAGTTGCGTTAAAATTACTTAAATCCATATTAGTTAATGAGTCACAATCTGCAAACATATAATCCATTCTAACAACGTTAGATGTATCGAAATCACTAACATCTATAGTAGTTAAATTAGTAATGCTGCTAAACATATGAGTCATATAAGTAACATTTGAAGTATCAACATTATTTAAATTTATTTCTTCAAGTGAAGAAAGACTATTAAAAGCATTAGACATATCACTTGGAAATATCGAATTAGAAACATTCAATCTCTTTAAATTTGGTAAATTATTAAACGAAATATCAGTTTTAAAAGAATTAGTCATATTACTATAATCCCAATTGCTCATATTTAAATCAGTTATACTTGTATTTCCCGAGAATAATCCTCCAAAACTAGTAACATTTGATGTATCAAAACTACTTAAATCTAATGACTTTATATTACTAGCACTATTAAACATTCCACTTATATCTGTTACT
>CACXFY010000173.1 GCA_902767005.1 uncultured Erysipelotrichaceae bacterium | reverse complement strand
TTATTAATAAGTATTATTAATGTTAATGCTCTAGATTTAGACATTTATTCTCATAATGCTATTTTATACAATACAAAAGAAAATAATATTGTATATGAAAAGAATAGTCATGAGAAAACATCAATCGCATCCCTTACTAAAATAACTACTGCGATTGTCGCTATAGAGAATATAAAAGATCTAGATCAAAAAGTAACATTAACTAATGCTGATTTTAAAGGTTTAATAGAAGCTAATGCTTCTCAAGCTGGCTTTAAAATAGGGCAGGTAGTAACTTATAGAGACTTACTATATGGACTATTATTGCCAAGTGGAGCTGATGCTGCTCAAGCCTTAGAAAGAAACGTTGCTGGAAGTCATGATAATTTTATTAAATTGATGAATGAAAAAGCCAAAGAACTAAAATTAGAGAATACTAATTATGCTAATCCAACTGGCTTAGATGATCCTAATCATTATTCAACAGTAACTGATGTTTTAACAATTTTTAAATATGCTCTAAATAATAAAGATTTTAAAGAAATAATAACTACAAATTATTATACAACTAGTGATAAATCATTAACTTTTAAAAGTACTTTGAATAAAAGAAATGCACTTGGTATGCCTTATATTAAAGGAGGAAAGACAGGTACAACAGGTGATGCAGGATTATGTCTTACTACTTTAGCTAATTATGATAATACAGACTTCATCTTAGTAACTACTAAAGCTGAATACTCTGCTGTTCCTAAACAATTCTTAGATCATAAAAAAATACATGAATATGTTAGAGATAACTATGATTATCAAGAAGTAGTAAATAAAAAAGATGTTTTAGTAACTTTACCAACTAAATATTTAAAAGAAGATAAAATGTCTTTCACTAATGATAAAGACATTGATATGTATTTAGATAATACATATAATAAAAAAGATATTGAATATAAATATCATGGTAAAAAACTAATTACTCATAAAATGCATAAGAATGAAAAGATAGGTACAATAGATGTTATTTATAATGGTAAAGTACTAACTACAATACCAATTAAATTAAAAGAAGCACCTAAGTTTTCTCTATTAAAATTTCTATATGTTCATAGAATAGTAATAATTATATCTATTCTTGTATTAATAATATTATTAATATTAATAAAAATAATTAAGAAAAAGAAATAAAGAAGTTTAAAACTTCTTTTAATTTTGATATAATCTTATTAGGATGTGATAATATGACATATCATAATAAAGAATCTTTATTAGAACAATTAAAAAATGAGACTCAAGCTCAAAGATTTTTATATGTTTATGAAGAATATATAGATGTTCTAGATAAAGAAGGAATAATATCTTTATATCATAAATATGATGTTGATATTTATGAATTAATATTTAAAACAATAATTCAAATATCTCAAGCTAAGAAACTATCTCCAGAAGAAATAGTAAAAAAACAAACAGATTTTTTAAATAGAAAAATAAAAATGGCAAAAGAAGCAGAGAGCTTTTCAAAACAAGATATTGTTCCATTAATAGAAGAATTAATAAATAATTCTAAAGACGCCTATAATACAAGAACTAATAATAAAATAAGTTCTAATAATAATATAGAAGCTTATAATTTATCTTTATGTTCTGAACTTAATATGAAAGTATTATATATGTTAGATAATATAGATGCCGCTATTCAAGAGGCTAAACAAAGAATTCTATTAGGTACAAATAAAGAATCTATTGCCAAAAGAATATATGCTGAAATTAAGAATAATTTATCTACTATAAATGATGATATTAATAATGAAGTAACTACTGAAAAGAAAGAAGTATTAGATACTATTAAAGATTATACAAATGACTATACTATAAAAGTAAATGGTCATAATCTTTATGCCTTGTTAAATAATTTATCTAAAAAAGACAGATTATTAATAAAGCACCTTTTAATAACAATGGCCACTAAAGATTATTTTGCAGAAAAAAGATTACCAAATGAAGGCGAAGTAATAGATGGTAAGGATTTCTTACTATTAGCTCTTAATTTTAATCCAGAAGAAGTATTAAGAAATGTTAATAAAGAAACTCTAGCTCATAGTAATGATAATATTGAATCTAGGTATTTAGAAACAATCATACAATTAGATGATAATTATCATTTAGCTTTCGCAACCGCAACATCAATTGTGCTAGATTATCGTATAAGAGAGATAAATAAAGAATTAAAAGCTACTAATTATATTTATACAAAAGAAGAACAAGAAATATTAAAAGACTTAGATGAAGAAACAAAAGAATTTATTTCTTTTATTAAAAATAGTATTATCAATAGTAATTTAATTCGTATTGGAAATAAAAAACTACTAAATAGTATTAAAAAATATGTTAAAAACTTAAATGAAATAAAAGATTATTCAGATATCGAAAAATTAAATGCTTGTTTTCAACAATGGTTAAATAGTATAGATATAAGTAAATTAACAGAAGAAGAATTTGTTGTTTTAGATGAGTTAGATTCTAAATTCTTATATAGTAAATTACCTCTAGCAAGTAAAGTAATATATAAACGAAGAGAAACAGCTAAAAGATTAGCTGAACTAATTAGAGAAAATCCCGAATTCTTAGATGCTGAAACAGTAAAGAAATTTGGTAAAGTAAGAATTAAAGCAGCTGATATCTTTGCTGCTGACGCCAATGTTGATGATTCTTCAATTATAGAATCACTTTCTATAAGTAAAGATGCTTATAAGTATTCTAAAAAGATGATAGACAAATATAATTTTAAAGGATTAGTATTTAAACCTCTAAAAAAAATAGAAAGAGATTATATATATTCAATTAAAGGAAATAATAAGGAATCTATCAAAGGTATTAATCAATATGATGAGGCAGATAATTTTATATTAAATAGAAATATATGGATTTCTAATGTTAAAGATACCGCAACAAAAAAAGAATTAAAAGAATTTGCTGATAAATTAGCTGAAATGAAAGTTAATGAAAGCATGTTACCAATCTCAGAAGAAGAAGCTTTTTGTAACTATAAAGTTTTAAAACAAACTGGAATAGATTTTAATTTTGATTTAATAATGTATAGTCAAATCGAAAACACTTTAAAAATAATTTCAAAATGTGAAGAAGATAATAAAATGTTTTATCCAGAATTAATAGTAATGAATTATTTTAATAAAGATTATAGTGATTTCTTTTCCTTCTATTTAAGAATAAGAGATTATAAAAGAAAACATAATAATGAACCAATATCCCCAGCAATTATTAGATCATATTTCTTTAGTCAAAAAGAATATGAAACATTTATTAAGAGAGAAGAAGAAAAAGAATCTAATAAACGACAAGAATTTATTAAAAACTTTATTAAGGATTATAAAGACTCAGGTGGAGATCCAAGTGATTTATATAGTGAACTAGATACTATTCTTCAAGAAATGGATTCACAAAATTATAAAGAAGAACCAATAAAAAAATAATAGATTATTCTATTATTTTTTCTTATACGTTAATATCTTTTTACTATAATTAGGTTTCTTTATGTCTTTTCGATAATCACTTAATAAATCATATTGTGCATCTAGAGCATAATCAAGTATATCTAAATTTTCATTAAATGTATTATAATTCTTTCTTTTATAAGATGGAGTATCTATACCAACTAATCTTTTACCAGTGAATAATAGATTAAATGGTAATTCGAAAGTAAGAATTCCTTTATCAGATACTACTCTTAAATCAGTAATAAACTTATCGATTGCCTGTAATAAACCATCTTCATCAATATGATAATCAGTAAATAAATCAAATAGATTTGGATATACCAAACGCATTCTATAAGCACATAATTCTCCATCATGTATGTATAACAAATTTGGAAAAGCAAAAGACTTTAGATTGAATTCATCTTCCATAATAATATCATCTATATCATATTCATAATCACAAATACCATCATATATCTTATATGCATATCCATCCACACCTAATACACATGTGCCTTCTGCGCCCTCGCCAAGAACTGGTAACTCTCTAGATAAGTTCATAATATTTGCATATTGCTTATCATCTAAATCTCTAATATCTCTCATAATAACCCCCAACTTTTTTATATAGCTCTCATTGAATCTTTTCCTTTAAATGGATTTTTCTTATCTATTTTATCAGTAAATAATATACCATTTAAATGATCTAATTCATGTTGAAAACAAACAGCTAACTCTTCACGAGCTCTAACATGTATTTTTCTACCTTCTTCATCATAAGCTTCAAAAGTAACACGAGCATATCTTGGAACAATACCTTCAACTGGTCTATTAACACTTAAACATCCTTCTCCAGTTTCAACATATATTTCTTCCATAGAATTACTAATCATCTTAGGATTGATCAATATATATGTCTCAAATTCTCCTTCACTTACTTCATCTACTACTACAAAATATCTTTTCGCAACACCTAATTGAATAGCGCTCATACCCATACCAGGTCTCAAATCATATTTTTCTGCTAACTCTTCAATTTGACTATTATGTAAATATTCAATCATAGTATCAATTAATTCTTTATCTTTTTTAGTAAGTGGGAATTCTACATCTTTACTAACTGTATGTAATCTTTTATCTTTTTCATCTAATATTTCTTTAGTTTTTAACATATTACATACCTCCCAACTGCATATATTTTATCAAAAAAATGTTAATTTGAAAAGAAAATGTCAACTATTTTAATTATAATTGTCAAGATTTAGAAAAATAGTCCTTAAATACCATAATATTCTTAAAATTATGGTATATTTTATAGTAGAAAGGAGACTTACGTATGGTAAAGATCTGGAAAAACTTAGATAAGCCACTTCTTTTAGTAACAATAGTACTATTCTTACTAGGCGCTGTTATGGTCTTTTCAGCATCTAACGTTACTGCGTATATGTCTCATGCTGTAAGTCCTTATAATTATTTTATTAAGCAATTTGCCTTTCTAGTAGTAGGATTTCTACTATTCTTATTTATGATAAGAATACCTAGTAAAGGTTATTATGCTCTCTCTTGGTTATTATTGTTAGGAGTAGGAGCTTCATTAGTATTATTATTAATTATGGGACAAGCTAAAAACCAAGCTATAAGTTGGTTTGACTTAGGATTAATTAGTATTCAACCAAGTGAATTTATAAAAGTAATTGCTATTGTCTGGGTAGCCGGGTATTATGAACATAATAAAAATAAATTAAAAACTTATGGAACTAGTCTTTTTCCAATGGTAATATGTGGTATTGTTGCCTTACTAATATTTATGCAACCAGACTTAGGTACAACTATAATATTTACAATGATTGTTGGCTTAATATTCTTAATAGTGCCAATAGCTAAAGATATAAAATTTAAAACAATTGTCGCAGCTGTTGGTTTAGTAATATTTGTCGGATTTGTTCTTATGTCATCAGGCAAAGGATTACTACTAGAAAGACAAAAAGATAGATTTAATTTCTCTCGTCCTTGTGATTCATTAATATCAAGTGGTAACCAAGTATGTAATTGCTATATAGCTATTAATAATGGTGGCTTATTTGGAGTAGGACTAGGTAATTCAACACAAAAGTATTTATATTTACCAGAACCATATACTGACTTTATCTATGCAATTATAGTAGAAGAATTAGGTGTAGTAACCGGTATTATACTAATATTAGCTTATATGTTTGTTATATATAGAATACTCGTCATAGGTAAAAAATCGACAACCAATCGAGGAGCTACTATGTGTTATGCAATAGCGTTCTATATATTCTTACACATTGTTATTAACTTATTAGGAATAATGGGCTTAATGCCAATGACTGGAGTACCATTACCATTTATGAGTTATGGA
>CACXFY010000172.1 GCA_902767005.1 uncultured Erysipelotrichaceae bacterium | reverse complement strand
TCAGTAAGAGGAACACCCATAGTATCGGCTTCTATTTGTAAATCCAAAGTATCTAATATAGAATCTAAATTGTCTCTACTAAATTGGAATGAATCTCTAAGAAATTTTAATTGTTCCAAATCATATTTTCCATTAATAATATCATTAATTAAATTAACAAAGTCTTCTGGAATATTTCCTTCTTCCATATCTTCTAAGTATTGTCTGTCAGCTTCTGCTTCATCCATTGCTTCTTCTCTAGCCTTTTCAACACCATTAATAATCTCATTCATATTAATAGGCATAGTAAAAATAGTACCACCATGACCAATACCTATTAAATATGCAATATCCTTACATTGATCATTATATAAAGCAATGGCATCACTTATACTTAAGTCCTCATCAGGAAATAACTTTCTAATATCTTTTAACTCTACTAAATTAGCATATCCTTGAGGAATTTCTGAATATAATAATGTTAAATCAGTAATTGAAGAATATTCATTACCATTTTTATCCATAAATATATCTAATTCTTCATCATATTCTCCAACTAGACAATTATCAAAAGAATAAATATAAGAATTCTCTCCCAAATAATGTCTATTCATTATAGTTGCTACACATCTCATTGTATTCCCCCCAAACAAAACCCCATAAAAATAATATAAACAATAATTATTATTTTTGCAATAAAAACAACAAAATACTTGAATATATTATTTTTATGATATAATTTTTTTAGGAGGTAACTTTATATGTATAAGGAAAATAAAGTTTTAATTGCAAAATCACAAGACAAAGAATTATCTATATTATTAGATAAAGCAAACAGACATGGTCTTATTACAGGAGCATCTGGTTCTGGTAAAACAATAACTACCAAAGTAATGGCCGAATCATTTTCAGATGCTGGTGTACCAGTATTTATGGCAGATGTAAAAGGAGATTTAGCTGCTACAGCTCTTCAAGGAGAAGATTCTGAATCTTTACAAAAAAGATTAGATAATCTAGGAATAAAAGATTTTGAATATAAAGGATTCCCAGTAAGATTTTGGGATATTCTTCAAACTTCAGGTCATCCAATACGTACATCTCTAGATTCAGTTGGGCCAGAAATATTATCTATGATGCTTGGATTAACAGAAGTACAAGAAGGTAATCTACAAATAGTATATAAAATAGCTGAAGATAATAACTGGAAATTAGATGATATCAAAGACTTAAGATTATTATTACAATTCGTTGGTGACAACAAAAATGAATTCATCACAACATATGGTAATATTACTGCTCAAAGTATTGGTGTTATTCAAAGATGTATGTTAGCTCTAGAAAAACAAGGCGCTGATAAATTCTTTGGTCAACCAGAACTTGATATAAATGATTTTATTACAGTCGATGCTAATGGAAAAGGAACTATTAATATTCTACATGCTGTCGAATTATTCCAATCTCCAGATTTATATGCATCATTCCTACTTTGGTTATTAACTTCTTTATTTAATAAAATGCCAGAAGTTGGAGATTTAGATAAACCAAAAATTGTCTTCTTCTTTGATGAAGCACATCTATTATTTAATGGAATGCCAGCATATCGATTAAAACAAATAACTCAAGTAGTTAAATTAATTAGATCACGTGGTATAGGACTATATTTTGTATCACAAAGTCCTAGTGATATACCAGATGAAATAATAAATCAATTAGGTAATAGAGTTCAACATACTCTAAGAGCTTATACTCCAGCAGAACAAAAAGTAGTAAGAGCTGCCGCTGATGCCTTCAGAACTAATCCAAAATTCAATACAGTAGAAGCAATCCTTGCACTTGGTACTGGTGAAGCACTAGTAAGTTTCCAAAATGAAAATGGTGAACCAGAAGTAGTTGAAAAAGCAACTATTTTACCACCACAAAGTAAAATGGGAACAATAGATGAAATAACTAGAAATAAAATAATTAACTCATCTACTCTTCTTGGAAAATATGATGAAGCTATCGAAAGAGACTCAGCATTTGAAGAATTAGATAAAATGTTAAAAGAAAGATATGAACAAGAAGCCGAAGAAAAAAGAATGGCCGAAGAAGCAAAACAAAAAGAATTAGAAGCTAAAGAAGCTGAAAAAGCTGCTAAATTAGCCGAAAAAGATAAAAAAGAAAAAGAAAGAGAAGCTGAAAAGAAAAAGAGAGAAGCTGAAAAAGCAAAGAAGAATTCAATAGAATATAAACTTGGTAAGAAAGTTGCCAATAAAGCTGCTGACAAAGTTATTAATAAAGGATTAAATGCTTTGTTTAAAAATTTCTTTAAATAAAAAAGAAGTAATTAATTACTTCTTTTTATTTTGTATATTCTTCTCCACCAAAAGT
>CACXFY010000171.1 GCA_902767005.1 uncultured Erysipelotrichaceae bacterium | reverse complement strand
TTTAGTTTTATGTATTGTAGCGTTTGTAGGTGGGGTGGCAATATTTGGACAAGATATTGTTAATGTGATTGGAGGTTTATTATGATAGAAAGATTAAAAGAATTACATAAAAATAGTTATGTTCCATATTCTCATTATCCAGTTTCTGCATGTGTTGTTA
The DNA here is from genome assembly GCA_902767005.1 of uncultured Erysipelotrichaceae bacterium. The sequence continues at coordinate 3,860 of CACXFY010000171.1, read as the reverse complement.
CAAAAGATGGGAAAGAATTTTATGGAGTAAATGTTGAAGATGCTTCTACTCGTGCAGGAACTTGTGCTGAGAGAACAGCATTTTTTTCAGCAATAACTGCTGGATATAAAAAAGGTGATTTTAAAGAAGTAAATGTATTAGTATCTTCTGGTAGAATTGGTACTCCTTGTTTTGTTTGTAGACAAATGATTTCTGAATTAATGGATTTGGATTGTATAGTTCGTTGTTATGCAATGAATGGAGAGTATAAAGAGTTTACTGTTAAGGAGTTATGTCCGTATCCATTTGGAAGTGATGATTTGGTATGAAATGTGGATTTGTAAGTATTGTTGGAAGGCCTAATGTTGGGAAGAGTACTTTACTTAATAGTATTTTGGGTATGAAACTGGCAATTACTTCTAATGTTTCTGGTACTACTCGTAATGTAATACAAGGTATTTATAATGATGATGATTCACAAATTATATTTGTAGATACACCAGGTATTCATAAACCTACAAGGAAATTAGAGTCTTTAATGAATAAGAGAGCCTATGATAATACTGAAGGTGTAGATATTATTCTATTCTTAGTTGATATTGCATCTGGTTTTGGTCGAGGAGATGAATTTATTCTTAATAGGATTAAAGATAAAGATGTTCCAGTATTCTTATTACTAAATAAGATTGATCAAGTTAAGAATAAAGAAAAGTTACTTGGTGAAATAGATAAATTAAAAGATAAATATGATTTTAAAGAGATAATACCTATTAGTGCTAAAAAGAATGATAATGTTAATTTATTAATTGATTGTATAAAAAAATATTTAGATGATACGGAAGCTATTTATTCAGAAGAAGAACTTACAAATGTATCTACTAGATTTATTATGGCTGAATTAGTTAGGGAAAAGATATTAGAATTAACTAAAGATGAGATTCCTCATACAGTCACTTGTTATGTTGAAAATTATGAAGAAGATCCTGAGGTTGTTCATATACAAGTATTAATAGTAGTAGATAGAGATAATGTTAAGAAGATTATTATTGGTAAACAAGGTAAGATGCTTAAAGAAGTAGGTACAAGAGCAAGAATAGATATGGAAAAATTCTTAGGCAAAAAAGTCTTTTTAGAAACATATGTTAAAACTCTAAAAAATTGGCGAGATGAAGAAAAATATTTTGTTGAACTTGGTCTTAAGGATGAAGATGAGAAATGAAAATAGAAAGTATTGATGGAATAGTACTAAGTGAAACTAATTATAGTGAGTCTAGTAAAATATTAAATGTTTTAACTGAGGAGTATGGACTTATTGGAGTAATGTCTAAAGGATGTAGAAATATTAAAAGTAAATTGAGAGGAGTTAGTAGAAAACTAATATATGGTACTTTTAATATTTATCATAAGGATAAAGGATTATCTACTTTAATAAGTGTTGATGTGAAAAGTAGTTTTTCTAATATATTGAGTGATCTAGAAAGAGTTAGTTATGCATCTTTTATGTTGGATTTAGTATTACAGGTAGTTAGACAAACTGAAGATAGTAGTATATTTGGATTACTTAAAGATAGTTTGTTAAAATTAGAAGAAGGTTTTTCTGGAGTAGTACTTACTAATATATTGGAGCTTAAAGTATTAGATTATTTAGGAGTTACTCCAAGTATAGATGCATGTAGTATATGTGGTAGTGATAAAGCTATTGTTACTTTAAGTAGTGATGATGGAGGATATGTATGTAAGAATTGTTATAGTAATCAAGTTATGGTTAGTGATAAGACTATTAAGATGATAAGACTATATTACTATGTTGATTTAAGTAAAATTACTAAGTTGGAAGTAAGTAATGAAGTTACGAAAGAAATTAATGATTTTTTAGATAGATATTATGAAAGATATACAGGTTTATATTTAAAAAGTAAAGATTTTATGAAGCAAATAGAGAAGCTATCTTCTATTAAAGAGGGCTAAATATTTGCTTTTTTTGTTGTTTTATGGTATAATGTACTACACATTGGGGGTAGGAGTATGAAAAAAGGATTAATAGCATTAGATATTACACAATTAGTATTATCTATTGTTGGTATGTTTATCTTTGCTTTTATATTTTTTGTTGTTGATAGTATGCAAAGATATTTATTCTTAGCTTGTTTAGTGTATGCTGGATATGTATTTATTAATGCTTGGCAAGAATTAGAATTAGATTTAGCGGCTATCAAAGTTAAGAAAGAAGGAAAAGTAAAAGATTTTAAAAAGATATCTGCATAGATATCTTTTTAGTGGTATAATATAAAACGTTATTTGTGGGGGTATTTATATGGCGTCTAAATCTTTGAAAAACTATATAGATAATAATATTCAAGATTGTAATAATGATTTAGAAGTAGCTTATACTATTTATATATTATTAGGTAAAGTACTTTATTATAGTCCATTATATGCTAGATATAAGATGAATAGTTTAGTACCAAATGTAGATAATATTAGTATTTATGATCCATATGTTAATTGTACTACTTGGAGTGAATTATATAATGAATTATTATTAGACTATGGAATTGATTCTAAAATTATGGGTGATAAACATAAATGTGTAGAATTTAAAGTAGGGGATATGATAGTTAGAGGAGACGCTACTATATATTTACCAAATGGATTATTTGATATTTCATCTGATTTGACTAATATAAAATGTGGTTTAGATATTCTATATTTTAGATTAATTGATAATAGATATAGGAAAGAGTTTAATAAATCTATAGATACTGTTAATAGAAGATTTAAAATTACTAGAGGTAATGATTCTATAATAAATGAAGATTTAGAAGATATGAAATATACTACTAGTATTGATAATAGAATAAAGTATGGAATAGATTTTTATAATAAGTTTTATAGTTTATGTGATGGAGAAGTAGAAAGAAGACAATTATTTGAAAGATATTATCCATTACTATTTGAAGATATTGAAAATGATGTAGTAGATTTTTATGATAGCGAAATAATGAGTAAACATTTATTGGTATTTGAAGATAAATATTATTTAGAAGGTAAAAATGGTTTTATTGAGATGAGTTATGAAGAAATAATGGATTTAATTAATACCAATAAAATTCATTTAAAATATGAGAGAAGTATAAGTAAAGTACATAAGAAAAGTTAACTTGACTTTTATTAAAAAAAGTATATAATTTTATACATAAGTGCGATGATGAGGTGGAATCTCGGAGCAGTATAGTTAAGAGTGATTCTTCTAGAATAAGTAAGGTGGAACCGCGAGAAATCGTCCTTACATAGTTCTAGAAGTTTTTTTATTAAGGAGGTAGTATTATGAAAGAATTAACTATGGAAAAAGTGGTAAATTATTGCAAACAATATGGTTTTGTATTCCAAGGAAGTGAAATATATGGTGGTTTATCTAATTCTTGGGATTATGGTCCTTTAGGAAAAGAAGTAAAAGAAAATATTAAGAAAGCTTGGTGGACTAAATTTATTCAAGAAGAGAAGAATAGTTATGGTTTGGATGCTGCGATTATTATGAATCCAGAAGTATGGGTAGCATCTGGACACGTATCAAGTTTTTCTGATCCTTTAATTGATTGTAAAAGCTGTAAGAGTAGACATAGAGCAGATAAATTAATTGAAGATTTTACTGAAGGTAAAGAAACTGGAGATGGATGGAGTAATAAAAAATTAGAAAAGTATATTAGTGATAATAAAATTACTTGTCCTAAATGTGGTAAAAGTGATTTTACAAGTATTCGTCAATTTAATTTATTATTTGAAACACATATTGGTGTTACTGAAGATTCAGCATCTAAAGTATATTTAAGAGGAGAGACTGCTCAAGGTATATTTGTTAATTATAATAATGTTCAAAGAAG
>CACXFY010000170.1 GCA_902767005.1 uncultured Erysipelotrichaceae bacterium | reverse complement strand
TAAAAAGGTATTATATATAGATAATAGTAAGATAGTGGAGGAAGAAAATGAGAAGAAGAGGATTCGAAATAGTAAAAGGATATGAAGATAAAGATATTCATATACCATTTAGAAAGACAGCACATAGTGCTGGATATGATGTAGAGGCTGCTGAAGATATAGTAATACCTAAATATAAGCCTGGTATTAAGCCTACATTAATACCTACTGGGCTTAAAGCTTATTGTGAAGAGGATGAGTGCTATTTATTACTTAATCGCAGTAGTGGCCCTAAAAAAGGCTTTTTAATGGCTAATAGTGTAGGATTAATAGATAGTGATTATTATGGGAATGAAGACAATGATGGACACTTCTATTTTGCTTATTTTAATTGCAGTGATAAAGACATAGAAGTTAAAAAAGGTGACATCATTGGCCAAGTAGTTTTTATGAAATATTTAGTAGTTGATGGAGATTGCGCTAAAGGTGTTAGAAAAGGCGGATTTGGTAGTACTGATAAATTGTAAAAAAGAAAAAAATATCAAAAATTAAAAAAATGATTTTTCTGATTTTTTAAAAAATAAAATAATTGTTTTTTATAAAAGTGTTGAAAAATAAGGAAATTGAGTTTTAAAAAAATAAAAAAAATCAAAAAATGTTAAAAATGTGTTTTTTAAAAAAATAAATTTGTCAACTTACGTAAATCGAACAAAAAAGTTTTTTTGCTAGTTTCTTTATGTATCAATGGTTTGGTAAAAATAACCAAAAAAAGTGAAAAAAATCACTATTGCTTTTTAAAAAAATAGTACCTAAAATAAAATTAGAAAGAGAAAGAAATGAGGTATGCAAAATGGTAGAAGTAAGTGATGTTTTAGAAAACCTAACAGTAATAAAAAGAAATGGAAAAAAAGTTGATTTTGATGGTAAAAAAATCGCTATAGCTATAAAAAAAGGGTTCGATAGTGTTGAAGTAGATGACGATGAAAGTGAAAAAGAGAAAAAATATAGTTCTCAAGATGTACAAAAAGTATATCAAGGAGTATTAAAGAGAATAGAAAAGTTTGCAAAAGAAAATGACAAACTAAAAATTGAAGAAGTTCAAGATATGATTGAAGATGAGCTTTCTAAAAAAGGTTATGAAGATGTTTATAAATCTTTCTCTGAGTACCGTGAAAGAAGAAATCAATCTCGTCAAAGCTTCTTTGATGATAAGAAAACTCATAAATTCTTAAAATCATTAGAAAATCTTGGATTAAAGAGTGCTAATGAAGAAGATGCTAAAAGAGAAAATGCAAATATTGATGGTAATAGTCCAATGGGTACTATGCTTCAATATGGAGCAACTGTTTCAAAAGAGTTTGCTAAAGCATATTTAATGAAACCAGAGTTTGCTTCTATGCATGATGAAGGATATATACATATCCATGATATGGACTTCTTAGCAATGGGTACTACTACTTGTTGTCAAATTGATCTAGAGAGATTATTTAGAAATGGATTTGATACAGGACATGGTTATATTAGACCACCTCAAGATATTAGTACTTATTCTTCTTTAGCTTGTATAGCTATTCAAGCTAATCAAAATGATCAACATGGTGGACAATCAATACCTATGCTTGATTATTATTTAGCTCCAGGTGTTCTTAAGACTTTTAAGAAACAATTTAAACAAACAATTTATGATTTCTTAGATTTGGAAGGTTTTATTCCAGTTATTAATATAGATAGAATTATTCGTGAGATTGATAAGGTTGAAAGTATTGAGATTAATGTTGAAGACTTTAGTGATTATCAAAAAGGTAGCGAAAGAATTCAAGAAATATTTAGAAAAGCATATGATAAAGCAATTCAAAAGACTGATCGTGCAACACAACAAGCAATGGAAGCATTTGTTCACAACTTAAATACAATGCATTCTAGAGCTGGTGCACAAGTACCATTCTCATCTGTTAACTTTGGAACAGATACTTCTCCAGAAGGAAGAATGGTTATTAGAAACTTCTTATTAAGTACTGATAGAGGATTAGGTCATGGAGAAACTCCAATATTCCCAGTATCTATCTTTAAAGTAAAAGAAGGAATTAATTATAATAAAGAAGATCCTAACTATGACTTATTCAGATTAGCTTGTCAAGTTAGTGCTAAGAGATTATTCCCTAACTTTGCATTTATTGATGCTCCATTTAATAAAGCTTTCTATAAGCCAGAGGATCATAATACAGAAGTTGCTTATATGGGATGTCGTACTAGAGTAGTTGCTGATGTTACTAGTCCTGATAATCAAGTTGTTACTGGACGTGGAAATATTTCATTTACAACTATTAATTTAGTAAGACTAGGAATCAAGTATGGTATTTGCTTAGGAGAAAGAGAAAAAGCAGATATGAAGGGATTCTATAAAGAACTTGGAGAAATGATTGATAAAGTAAGAGATCAATTATTAGAAAGATTCGAAGTTCAATGTGATAAACGTTGTTATAACTTCCCATTCTTATTAGGACAAGGAGTTTGGACTAATGGTGAGAAGTTAAAACCAAGTGATAGATTAAGAAAAGTATGGAAACATGGTTCACTATCTACTGGATTTATCGGTTTAGCTGAATGTTTAAAAGCTTTAACTGGTAAACATCATGGTGAAAGTGAAGATAGTCAAAAACTTGGATTAGAAATCATTAAATTCTTTAGAAAGAGAATTGATGATAATGCTAAAAAGTATAAATTAAACTTTACTTGTTTAGCAACTCCAGCTGAAGGATTAAGTGGTAGATTTACTGGAATAGATAGAGCTATCTATGGAAAGATTAAAGGTGTTACTGATAGAGAGTATTATACTAATTCATTCCATGTTCCAGTTTATTACAAAACTAGTATTCATGATAAGATCTATACTGAAGCACCATATCATGAGTTTACTAATGGAGGACATATCTCTTATATCGAATTAGATGGAGATACAGCTTCAAATGTTGATGCATTTGAGAGTGTAATTCGTACAATGAAGGAAGCAGGAATTGGTTATGGTGCAGTTAACCATCCAGTTGATAGAGATCCTGTTTGTGGATATGTAGGAGTTATAGGTGATGTTTGTCCAGGTTGTGGACGTAAAGAATTCGAAGGAATTCCAATTGAGAAAATTACTACTCCAGATGGATGCTGTGGTAGATAATTATAAAGAATAAATTTAGAGGAGGAAATGAAAATGGAAAAAATTGTTGGTGAAGGAGAAAAATTCGAAAGAATTAGACGTGTAACAGGATATCTTGCAGGAGATGTTTCTAGATTCAATAATGGAAAAAGAGCCGAAGAAAGAGATCGTGTAAAACACAGTGGAGCTAACGAACTTTGTAAAGAAGAAGAAAAATAAAAATGGAAATTCGTTTAGCTGCTGATTTGCAACCTGATTCAATTGTAGATGGTGAGGGAATCCGTACAGTTCTTTGGACTCAAGGATGTCCTCATGCTTGTCCAGGTTGTCATAATCCAGATACACATGATTTTAATGGGGGAGCCTTAGTTGATGTAGATTATATCATTGATGAATTAAGAACTATTAAGAACCAAGATGGAATAACTCTTTCAGGTGGTGACCCATTATGTCAACCAGAAGCTTGTTTAGAGATTGCACGTGCTGCACACTCTATGGGCTTGAATGTTTGGTGTTATACTGGTTTTACTTATGAAAAACTTATTCTTAATCCGAAAGCAAAAGCATTACTAGAAGAGGTCGATGTACTAGTTGATGGTAAGTTTAAGATTGAAGAAAAAAGTTTAGATCTATATTTTAGAGGTTCTAGAAATCAAAGAATAATTGATGTTAAAAAGAGTTTAGAAGAAGAAAGAGTAGTACTTGTAGATAAGTACATAGAAGATAAAAAATATACAAATACATATGAAAAGCCTAGATATATGTTTATCTAGACTTTTTTTGTTTAAAATAAAGTGTTATGTTAGAATATTTCTTGTGAAGGAGGATATATATGGAAACGGTTTTAAAAACTAATGGTATTGTTAAAAAATATGGAAATAATACGATACTTAACAATATTAATATGACTATTAATCGTGGAGATATTTATGGGTTTATCGGTAAGAATGGTGCAGGTAAGACAACTTTTATGAGAGTAGTTTTATCACTTACTAATCACAATCAAGGAGAGATAAGTTTTTTTGATAATAAAAGAATCGAAGAAGTAGGACTTAAAGTAGGATCTTTAATAGAAGAACCTGGTCTTTATAAGAATGCTACGGCATATGAGAATTTAAAGAGATTTTCTATTATATATGATGCGGATGAGTCTACAATTAACGAATTATTAGAATTAGTTGGACTTGCTAAAGCGGCTAAGAAGAAAGTAAAAAATTTTTCACTTGGTATGAGGCAAAGACTTGGTATTGCAGTAGCTTTACTTGGAGAACCAGAGTTTCTATTACTAGATGAACCAATTAATGGTCTTGATCCAGAAGGAATTAAGGAAATTAGAGATGTAATATTGAAATTGAATAAAGAGAAGGGCATTACTTTTTTAATATCATCACATTTATTAGATGAATTATCAAAAGTAGTTACTAGATATGGAATAATCAATAATGGTGTTTTGGTAGAGGAAATAGATGCTAAAGAGTTAAAAGATAAATGTAGAAATAAATTAGTAGTGGAGTGTAATGAGATAGAGAAAGCAAAAAAAATAATTGGTAAAGTAATTAAAAATGATAAGGATATTGTAATCAATAAGAATAGAATTGAAGTTCATTCTCATATTAATGAGTCAGCAGCAATTAATAAGAAATTAGTTGAATCAGGTATTTTAGTTGATGCTATTTATCCTAATTATGATAGCTTAGAAGAATACTTTATGAAAAGGATAGGTGATTAATAATGGGAAAATTAGTTAGATTACAATTACGTAATATAATTCATGGTAAATTAATTTATATTTGTTTAGCACTTATGATTTTATTAGGGCCTGTCGCAACATTTGCACTTGGAAATGCTTTTTCTGATATTGTTAAGACTACTACTGTGTGTAATGAATTAATATCAGTTTTATCCGTTGGAATTGTTGAAACAGTATTTATTGTTTTAGTATCATGCAGTGATTTTAATGATGGGACTACAAAAAATATTATTGCTAGAGGGTATACAAAAACACAATTATTAGTTTCTAAGTATTTAGCTATATTTATTTGTTTAATAATAATGTATATAATTACTATGTTGTTT
>CACXFY010000169.1 GCA_902767005.1 uncultured Erysipelotrichaceae bacterium | reverse complement strand
TGGTGGTACAACTGGAACACCTAAAGGAGTAAAGTTAACTAATTTAAATCTTAATGCCTCAGCTATGCAAAACTTTGAACATGTAGCCTGCTTAAGAGATAAAGATAAAGTTTTAGCTATTATGCCAATATTCCATGGTTTTGGATTAAGTGTATGTATTCACTGCGTACAATACTTTGGTGGTACTAGTATTTTGCTTCCTCAATTCAATGCTAAAACATTTGATAAAATTGTAAAGAAATATGAACCAAATGTACTTGTAGGAGTACCAACATTATTTGAAGCAATTACTAATAATAAAAATTTCAATCATATGAAATTAGAATATTTAACATGTGTTATTTCTGGTGGAGATTCTCTATCAGTAGAATTAAAGAAAAAGTTTGATACTTGGTTAGAGAAACATCATTCACCAACAACAATAAGAGAAGGTTATGGATTGACTGAATGCTGTGCAGCCTCTTGTTTTACGCCTCTAAATTATTATAGAGAAGGAAGTATTGGAATACCATATCCAGATACTTACTATAAGATCGTAAGAGATGGTACTGAAAAAGAAGTACCATATGGTACACCTGGTGAAATAGTTATTACTGGACCAACAGTAATGGATGGTTATATAAGAAATAAAAAAGAGACTAAGCAAACACTTCGTAAACATAAAGATGGACGTATTTGGTTACATACTGGAGACGAAGGTGCCATGGATGAAGATGGTTTTGTATATTTCAAAGGTCGTCTAAAGAGAATGATTATTACTTCTGGTTATTGTGTTTATCCTAATAATATTGAAAATGTAATTGATTCTCACCCAAAAGTACGAATGAGTTGTGTTATTGGTATACCACATCCATATAAAGTTACAGTTGCGAAAGCTTTTGTTGTCCTAAAAGATGGTGTAATGAAAAGTGATGAATTACTAGATGAAATAAAAGCTTTAGTAGAACAGAACTTAGCAAGGTTCTCTTGGCCATATGATTATGAGTTTAGAGATGATTTACCAAAAACAAGAATTGGTAAGATTGCTTATAATGTCTTAATTCAAGAAGAAGAAATGAAGAATAAGAATAAACAATTTACTGATAAAGAAGAATTACTAGAACAAGTTGTAGGAGAAGACAATACAGATGAATTAATTAAAAAAGTAGAAGATAAATAATTCTACTTTTTCTATGTAAAATAATAATTTTATAAATATAAAAAATATGTTCGATATAATTGATTATCGAACTTTTTTGTTTTATAATAAATAATGGAGTTGATAAAATGTATGATTATATCATTGGTAAAATAACTGACATTAAAAATAATGCTATTGTAGTCGATAATAATGGAATAGGTTACTTAGTATATGTATCTAATCCATATTCATTTAAATTAAATGAAGATTACAAAGTATTTATATATCAACAAGTAATGGAAGATGCTAATAACTTATATGGTTTTAAAACTTTAGAAGAAAAAGAATTATTCTTAAAACTAATTAGTGTTAAAGGATTAGGCTGTAAGATGGCTCTACCAATCTTAGCAGTAGGATCAATTGATGGAATAATGGATGCTATTGAAAGAGAAAATGTTCTATATCTTAAGAAATTTCCTAAGATTGGTGATAAATTAGCTAAACAAATAGTTCTAGATTTAAAAGGTAAATTAGAATTTATTGGAGTAGGTATATCTGATACAGAAGTAGAAACAGAAAATGAATTAAAAGAGGTATTAATTGGTTTAGGCTATAAAGAAAAAGAAATAAAACCAGTACTTGCTAAAGTTGATACATCTCTACCAATTGAAGGACAAGTAAAAGATGCTTTAAAATTATTATTAAAATAGCAGGAGGTTAGAATGAAGGAAGAAAGTATTGTAACAAATTATGATTTATTTGATGATAAAACACTAGATAATACTATAAGACCAGAATCAATAGAAGAATATATTGGACAAACTGATGTTAAAGAAAACATTAAAGTCTTTGTTGATGCTGCTAAAATACGTGATGAAGCACTAGATCATGTTTTATTATATGGTCCTCCTGGATTAGGTAAAACAACATTAGCATTTATAATTGCTCATGAACTTGGAACAAATATAAAGACTGCTAGTGGGCCAAGTATTGAAAAGAGTGGCGATTTAGCAGCAATATTGTCTTCTCTTGAACCAGGTGATGTATTATTTATTGATGAAATACATCGTATGCCAAGATATATTGAAGAAATATTATATCCAGCAATGGAAGACTTTTCTTTAGACATTATTGTTGGTAGTGAAGGAAACAGTAGAAATATAAAAATTGATCTACCACCATTTACTCTAGTAGGCGCAACAACTCGTGCTGGAGACTTATCTGCACCATTAAGAGATAGATTTGGAATTGTATCAAAACTACAATTTTATACTATAGAAGAATTAAAAGAAATAATTAAAAGAACAGCTAGAGTCCTAAAAATGGATATTAAAGAAGACGCTGCTGAAGAATTAGCTAAAAGAAGTAGAGGAACACCAAGAATAGCTAATAGACTATTTAAAAGAGTAAGAGACTTTGCCATGGTAAAAGGCCTAAAAGTAATAGATAAAAAAATAACAGAAGAAGCTCTTACAAGATTGAAAGTAGATAAAATGGGTCTAGATAATACTGACCATGAATTATTACTTGCTATTATAAATAAGTTTAATGGTGGACCAGTTGGAGTAGAAGCTATCTCTTCATCTATTGGTGAAGAAGTAACAACAATAGAAGATGTTTATGAACCATACTTACTACAAATGGGTTTAATGAAGAGAACTTCTCGTGGAAGAGTAGTAACAGATAAAGCTTATGAAGTATTAGGAATAAAAAAGGAGAAATAAAGAATGAAGAAAAGACAAGTATTTGAAGGAATAAAAACAAAAGATGATTTAACTAAAATGTTTCAAAATAATATTGAATATTTAATAGATGGATATTTAAATCAGAATGTCGCAGCAAATGTAATTGTAAAAAGTTTATCTATGAATGAAGAACAAGAAAAAGAAGTGTTGTCTTTTCTACATTTTGTTGATAGTAAAATGAATTTTCCTGGACAAGGAGATTATAATAAAAGACATAAAATACCTACAATTGTATCTGGTATAAACTATATATTAAATCATGAAGATAGAATAAAAGAATTAAACCAAGATGAATTAATGGTTTTATCAAAACTATCTATAACAGAAGATGAAGAAGCATATTCTAACTTGTTAGATATTTATACTAAAGATATATTGAGTGAAATAGTATCAAAAGATAACAGATATGGCTTTAGAGAATTCTTTGTTACAGTAGTAGAAAAACTACATGAAGAAGGTAAGAAAGAAAAAGCTATTCTTAAATATTTAAAAGATAATAAAAATGAAGATTTAATACAAGAAGCTATTAATTATGATAATAGTATTTTAGAAAGGTTTGGATTAAGCGATGACAGTAGAAGAATTTAATTATGATTTACCAGAAGAGCTAATAGCCCAAACTCCATTAAAGAAAAGAGATACCTCTAGATTATTAGTTTTAGACAAAGAAACTGGTGACATAGAACATAAGCATTTCTATGACATAATCGATTATTTAGAAGCAGGTGATACATTAGTATTAAATGATACAAAAGTATTACCAGCTAGATTGATTGGTGAAAAAGAAGAGACTAAAGCTGTAATAGAAATACTATTATTAAAAAATATTGAAAATGATATTTGGGAATGTTTAGTAAAACCAGCCAGAAGAATAAAAGTAGGGACTGTTGTAACTTTTGGTAATGGAGAACTAAAAGCTAAATGTATAGAGGAATTAGATGAAGGTATAAGACATTTTGAATTGCTATATGATGGAATCTTATTAGAAATATTAGAACACCTTGGTACTATGCCATTACCTCCATATATTCATGAGAAACTAGAAGATCAATCACGTTATCAGACAGTCTATGCTAAAGAAGTGGGTAGTGCAGCAGCACCAACCGCTGGGCTTCATTTTACTAATGAATTATTAGATAAAATTAAAAATAAAGGAATTAATATTGCCTATATTACACTACATGTTGGACTAGGTACATTTAGACCAGTTAGTGTAGAGAAAATAGAGGATCATGAAATGCACTCAGAATATTATCAAATGACTCAAGAAGTAGCTGATTTATTAATAAAAACAAAAAAGAATAATAAAAAAATAATAGCTGTTGGTACAACATCTACAAGAACATTAGAAACTATTATGACTAAGTATAATGATTTTAGAGAGTGTAGTGGTTGGACTAATATCTTTATTTATCCTGGTTATCAGTTTAAAGCTATAGATTCATTAATCACAAACTTCCATTTACCAAAATCAACTTTAGTAATGTTAGTTAGTGCTTTAGCAGGAAGAGATAATATCTTAAATGCTTATAAAGTAGCAGTAGAAGAAAAATATAGATTTTTCTCATTTGGAGATGCAATGTTTATAAAATAAAGAGTAAATACTCTTTTTTTATTTTAAATATGATATAATAAGTTGACTGAGGTGATCCTATGAAGATTAAATATAACTTATTAAAAGAAGAAAAACATACTAAGGCAAGACTTGGTACTATTGAAACTAATTATGGTACTTATGAAACTCCTATGTTTATGCCAGTTGGTACTCAAGCTACTGTTAAAACTTTATCTCCAGAAGAAGTTAAAGAGTGTAAACCTGGTATTATTTTAGCAAACACTTATCACTTATGGTTAAGACCTGGTGAAGATGTTGTTGATCATGCTGGTGGTCTACATAAGTTTATGAATTGGGATGGACC
>CACXFY010000168.1 GCA_902767005.1 uncultured Erysipelotrichaceae bacterium | reverse complement strand
TAAGATAGTTGAGGTGTATAAAATGCGAAGTGTAGATTATTTAAAACAAAACGGTGTAGATATTGATAAAAGTCTAGAATTGTTTGGCGATATGGGAACTTACAACGAAACAGTTGGAGAGTTTTTAGTAGGTATTCCTGATAAAATTAATAAATTAACTAAGTATTTAGAAAATAAAGATGTTAATAATTTTACTATCTATGTACACTCAATAAAGAGTGACGCTAAATACTTTGGGTTTATGAACTTATCTAATATGGCACTAGAATTTGAGGAACATGGTAAAGTAGGAGATATCTTCTATATAAATGAACACTTTACAGAATTAGTAACTGAAGCTAATAAGGCTGTAGTAATAGTAAGAGAATATTTAAATGGTAGTGATGATGTAACTGAAGTTGCGCCAGCACCAAATAATGTAGAACCATATCAAAATAAAACAATACTAGTAGTAGATGATTCGAATATTATTAGAAACTTTGTAAAAAGAATATTTAGTGAAGAATACGCAGTAGGTACAGCTAGTGATGGTAGAGAAGCTATCGAAATAATTACTGCTAATATGAATAATGATAATATAGTAGCTATTTTACTAGATTTAAATATGCCTGTTGTAGATGGCTTTGCTGTACTAGACTTTATGAAAGAAAAAGAATTATTAAAGAAAATGCCAGTATCTATTATTTCTGGGGACTCATCTAAAGAAACAATTGATAGGGCCTTTACTTATGGAATAGTTGATATGCTAGGTAAACCATTTAATAATAATGATGTAAAAACAGTTATAGAAAAAACTATGTTTTATAAAGAAATGCAATAAAAAAGAAACTTACGTTTCTTTTTCTTTTTCTCTTAAGTTTAATTTATCTCCAATATCTAAATATTTACTAGTTCCAGTTGGTAGGAAATATGTATATTTAGCCTTAAGTCTTATAAAATACTTTTCAGATTTAACATTTTCTATAATGTCTAGTACCTTATCATTTTCATCAGTTATTACTATATCAACTCTTTGACATAAGAAATTAGTAGTAATAAATCTTTTATTAGGAAAACACACTCCATAATCTAATGGTGTTAATACTAATTTTAAACCTTTAAATCTTTCTTTAAACTTAGTTAACTTAATAATGTTAATTTTTTGACCATGTAATTTTAAATACATATAATCACCTAATTAATTATAACAAAATCTTTATTATTTTGTAAAATCATGTTATTATATAAACGTAATCAAGGAGGTAATAAAATGAGTGGACATTCAAAATGGGCTACAATTCATAGAAAAAAAGGATTGTTAGATGCTGCACGTGGTAAAGTATTTCAAAAATTAGCTAAAGAAATAATGGTAGCAGCAAAGGGTGGAAGTCCAGATCCAAATCAAAATGCAGCTCTTCGTTTAGCCGTAGATAAAGCAAAAGCACAAAACATGCCTAAAGATAATATTCAAAAAGCTATTGAAAAGGCTACTGGTGGTACAGATGGAGCAAACTTTGAAAGTGTAAGATATGAGGGATATGGCCATGGTGGAGTTGCCTTCATGGTAGATTGCTTAACTGATAATCGTAATCGTACAGCCGCAAGTGTAAGAAGTGCCTTTACAAAAGCTGGAGGAAATCTTGGAACTGATGGTTCTGTATCATATATGTTTGAAAGACGTGGTTCTATTGTAATTGCTGATGCTTACGATGAAGATACAATGATGATGACAGCTTTAGATGCTGGAGCTCTAGACTTCGAACATATTGAAAATAGTTATGTTATCACAACTGATCAAAATACATTTACAGCTGTAAAAGATGCATTAGAAGCTGAAGGAGTAAAAGAATTTGAACAATGTGAATTAACATATATTCCAAATATGGAAATTACTCTAGATGAAGAAGGTAAAGAAAAGATCTATAAATTAGTAGATAACCTAGAAGATAATGATGATGTACAAGATGTTTATTATAATTTAAAAGAAGATTAAGGAGAGTACTATGACAAATAAAGAAAAATTAACTAAAATTAATAATGAATTAAAAGTCTATATTAATGAATCTAGTTTTATTTCTATGAAATGTCGTAATAAAGTACTTAAATATTTAGCTGAAGATTTTAATGTTAATTTAGATATAGATAATTATCAGAACGTTGATGTAAAAATAAAAGAAGATGGAACGATAGTTTATCGTGGAGATAAATATAAATCTAATGATAATATAGAATCTTTTAAAGAAGTAGAAGATAGATATAATTCTTTTAAAGAAAAAGCCGATAAATTAATATCTAAAAAAGAAATAGATTTTAATAATATGAGTAACATGAATAACGTTACTAATTTATTAATTGTAATTGGTTTGATTGTATTATGCGTTATCTTCTTAGTACTAGGAATAACGGCTTTGTTATCTGGAGATTGGTTTGATTGTCTATGGTTTGTAGTATTTATACTTCCATGGATATTTCCTAAAATTAAAAACGCTTTACATAATAGAATAATCCAAGCAAAAAATTATTTAAAAAGTTTAATAAAGAAAGTATAACTTTCTTTTTTTTGTAGTATAATTAAAATAAGGAGGACTAAGATGGAAGAGAAAAAGAAAAGTGGAAAAGGTGGTTTAGTTGTAATTATAGTATTATTACTATTAATATGCTGTGGAATGGGAGCATTTATCTTTATGAATAAAGATAAAATATTTACAAAAGAAGCAGTAAAAGAAGAAAAAGTAACAAAAGAAGAAAATACATCTAGTGATTATATTTATGTATTTGATGAAAGTAAAATACAAGAGAAAGGAAATACTTTATATTCTGTAGGAGGAGCAGCTGGCCTAACAGGAACATCATATATGATAAATGAAGAAAACCCAAAAGAAGTAAAAGTAGAAGTAAGTTGGGGAGCTATCTATAATGAAGGTACTTTTGGTTCAGTTTGGGCAGAACAAAATGTTACTAAAAAAGATAAAGTAGATTCATTTAAATTAACTTTTGATAAAAAAGTAATTGATATGTATTATGCATCTTTTGGTTTAGATTTTACAGAAAGCAAAATGATATTCATTATGGAAGATGGTTCACTACAATACTTAGCTGATTATGATGCTGTTAAGAATAGTAAGTTTGATGATGTAAAGAAATTAGATATTGAAAAAGTAGTTAAATTCTATGAATCAACATCTCAAGAAAAAGGTTCACATATTGGTGGACACATTACAACTTTAGCTCAAACAATGGATGGAAAAATTTATGATCTTGAAAAGCTAATGAAATAAAGAAAGTATTGTACTTTCTTTTTTGTTTGTTAAAATTTTCAACATATAGTATAATATTTGTTGGTGAAGTTTTATGAGTAGAACAATTAAAGCGCCTTGGCGTAAATTTTATGATGATGAAAAACCACATTTAGAATATCCAAATTTTTCAGCATACAAACTAATAGAATATACTGCTAGTAAACATCTTAACAATATTAGTTATAATTACTATGGTAATAAAGTAACTTACCATGAGTTTTTAAAACAAATAGATGAAGTTGCTCGTAGTATGAAAGCTATCGGAGTAAAACATAAAGATGTAGTAAGTATTTGTATGCCAAATACTCCAGAAGGAATAATATCTTTCTATGCTGCTAATAAGATAGGAGCCATAGCTTCTATGATTCATCCCTTAAGTGCTGAAAACGAAATTAAACATTATTTGAATATATCTAAATCTGAATGGTTAATAACAATAGATTTTACAATCGAAAAAGTTGCTAAGATAATAAGAGAAACTAAAGTAAAGAAAGTAATAAGTGTTGGAGTAGGTGAATCTATGCCAATACACTTAAAATCTTTATATGCTGCAACTAATGTTCATAAGACCTTATTATCATTAAATCCAATTAATTATTTAAATGAAGCTTACAATGAGTCACATAAAAGAATGATTGGTTGGAAAGAATTCTTAAGAATGGGAAAAGATTATCATAAAGAAATAGATGATGACTTTAAAGGTAAAGATGTTGCGGCCATACTATATTCTGGTGGTACAACTGGAACACCTAAAGGAGTAAAGTTAACTAATTTAAATCTTAATGCCTCAGCTATGCAAAACTTTGAACATGTAGC
>CACXFY010000167.1 GCA_902767005.1 uncultured Erysipelotrichaceae bacterium | reverse complement strand
TGTTATATTTTATTCAAGTAATTGAGTCTGACTCAATTTCATAGATTTGTGCCGATTTTTCGTAAACACGTTAAATCATGGCCCCATATAAAAACAAAGGAACTATTTTAGTTCCTTTTTTATTTATAATATGTAATTGAATCTAACGATCCATGAGTTACAACATCTTTAATATACTTACCATTAGAATAAAAATACTCACCAAGTATACTTCCTCCATTCTTGGAAGATAATAATGTTACAATAGCATACTTTCCATCTGGAATATAATCTATTGTTGCACTCTTGGCATCTTTACTTTTTTCTTTTGCATCTAATGCAATTTTCTTAATCATACTATTATTAAATTGTTGATTATTTATGTCACTATACACTATTACATAATGATTAATATTAACAGCTTTACCTTGTCTATTAAATAAGTTCTTTTGTAGTGTTATTTCCACTGGTTTATTATTAATAATTGCTAAATAAGAATCATCTGATTGTATTATTCCGTTTTGATAATTATATTTAAGTAAAAAATCACAATTATTTATTACATATAATTCAAAAGAATAAGGAATAAGAAACAACACAGTAGGAAGTATCATTATTACTATATATTTTACAGATATTTTTTTATTACTTTTGTCTCTCTTAGTTATTTTCTTTTGTATCAAAACAATATCTATAATATAAATAATTAATGATAATAATGATATTGGAATTACTAAAAAGAAATTCCACCCTATTTGAACCAAATCACCATAACAAATAGTAATACTTAATAAATCATATATAATATAAACTATAATAAGATTTTTTATTCTTTTTAATTCTTTACTATTATTTATTACTTTTAAAAAGAAAAATGACATTACAAATAATAATAACACATTAAAATATATTATAACTTTCAACATAAGCAAACTCTCCTATAATAAAATTATAGCACATTAATTAATATAACTAGCTATCTCTTTAGCTATTGCTTTATTACCTTTTTTATTTGGATGTAGTCCATCACTAAACCAATCTTTATGTCCTTCGGTAAAAGAATATAAATCTATTATACTTACTTCCTTTTTATAAGCTATTTCTTCTATAATTGGTTTTACTTTTTCTAATAATATTTTATTATTAGGTTGCTCTCTACTAGGTTTATTTATAAATATTTTAGGTGGAATTATTAAATATATATTTTCTTTTCCATCTTTTTTTATTAATTTATTTACGATTCTTTCATACTCACTATAAAAATCATCATTATCCCAATTAATCATTTTCGAATCGTTTGTACCTAACATAAACAATACTTTATTTTCTTTACTATTAAAAAATTCCTTAGCCAACTCTTCTTCAAAATATGGTAAATCTCCATCTTCTAAAAGAGTTCTTCCACTAAGCCCATAGTTAACAGTTTTATAATTACCATATGCCGCTAGTAATGATACCCAAGCCTGATCTCTATCGTTCAATACTCCTAGCCCATAAGTAATACTATCACCTACACATGCAATTACTACATCTCCATCACCAACTATCTTCGCTTCTGGAAACATATATTTATTATATTTATTATTTGAATGAATTACTAATATTGAAATAATTAACAGAGTTAATGATACAATTAATACTATTCTTCTTTTCACATTATCACCTATTTCATTATAACAAAAAAGAGACTAAAAATCTCTATTCAAACATACTACTAACAATTATTATAATTATACCAATTATTATTCCAACAATAGATTGTTTCTTATGTTCACCATGTAATACATGTGGTAATAATTCAAATAATACAATATATAAAATCATACCTAAAGTAATACTAATTAGTATTCCAATTACAAAATCTGTTATTATTGGATTTATCAGTAACATAATAATGCCACCAATAAAAGTAGATAAACTTGCTAAAGAATAAGCAATAATCTTTCTTTTCTTTTTTTCATGTTCTAAAGTAGAAGCAATTATCATACCCATTGGTATATTGTGAAGTCCTACTCCTAAAGCAACTAATAAACCCGTTCTTAATGATTCAACTGATAAACTATATACAGCCATTCCTTCAATAATATTATGAAGTACTATCGCAACTAAAGAAATAATTCCGATATGAACCAAATTTTCTTCACTACAATTATGATGTAGGCTATGCTCATGATCATGTTCTGGAATAAATAAATCTAATACTTTTAATAATACTACTCCTACTATAATTAGTAATATTAACCAAATAATAGATACACCTTCCATATGTTCCATCATTTCAGGTATTAAATCTAAAATAACAAGTGAAGCCATAGTACCTAAAGCAATACTTACACTCATATTTTCTATCAATTTACTATTATTAGAAAACTTAATTACTAAAGCACCTATTAAAAAAAATATACCCAATATAAAAGTTATTAATAAACCCATAAATCCTCCAATACACATTGATTATAATGTTAATTATCCCCTTTTGCAACTATTATCTTAATCTTTTTACAACATCAACATATTTGTATTCTTTAATTACACTTCTATTAATAGTTTTCTTAAAATCTTCATCAGAAAGCCCATAATCATCTAATATAGAATCAGCTATTTCATTACATATTTCACTTTCTAAATACCCATATTTTCTAACTTTTTCTAATTGTTTAATTAATCTATCATACATTTCTTGCTTAACTTCCAGCTCTTTTTTCTTTCCAACTATTAATAATCCATTATCACTTTTATGAAAGAAACCATTACTAGGTTTTATAGCTTCTAACTCATTAATTTCTTCAATTATATCATTTTGCTCTTCACCATTAATAGTTATTTGCCTTTCCAAATCATCCATTAATTTATCACTTTTATCTTCCACTTCTTTTAATACAACTTTCGGTTTTATCTCTTTTTCATTACTAAACTTTATTCTTTTTCTAAAATCACAGTTTAATATTTCAAAAGAATTATTATCTTCCCTAGTATAGATAATATTTGGTAAATCAATAGAATTATTACTTTTAACACTATCTTGTGTTAATCTCTTATCATTATCAATAGTCCTATAGATTCTTCCAATTAAATTGAACTTCATCAAATCATATACTAAGTCCATTGATCCAAACTCATTAAAAAAAGCATCGTCTTTTAAGATGCATTCATCTAAGTTTACTAAACTATTTAAATAATCAATTGTCTC
>CACXFY010000166.1 GCA_902767005.1 uncultured Erysipelotrichaceae bacterium | reverse complement strand
GTAAGGTTCTACCGAGCGCAGCCACCACACATTACCTGAGCCACTTAGTTGTTTTTTTGCTCCTGAATAGTTACTTGATGTGATATTTTGTGAACTATAATAATCTAATTGTCTTGTATTGTTATATGCTTTATCATAACTACTCAATCCACTATTTGGATCACCATCAACATCTTGCCATACCTCATGAATTGATAACAAATATAATTTATCTGTTGATGTGAAGTTTGATGAATCTTCAAAAGAAGATCCTGATACTACTGTGGTATTTATTATGGCACTTTTTAAGTTTGTTGGTAGTGCATTATATATATAACTGTTTACGAATGTTCTCATTTCACTTGATGGCCATCCTCCTAGATTTGTACTGCTAGAATTCATACTATGCAGTGTGATTATATCTACAAACTCTAATACAAAGCCACATGCTGTTTGTGAGAAACCTGTAGTTGAACATTCTGCTGGTGTAGATTTGTTTGCTATTCTAAGTGTATATGTTCCAAAACCCATATTTATTTCTTTGGTATCACCAACATTATATTTACTAGTATTACCAGATTGAACATTTTGTACTATTGTATCCCAATCATCTTCTGCAAACGATATTGGACGAATAATATTATTTCCATTCCCTTGCTCATAATTCATTGTAACAGAAAAATCTATAGCATCATCTTCACTTGGATATAAGCTAGCATCTGCTAATTCTTTATATTCAACTCTTACTTTTATTTTTTCTGTTTTTCCAGCATTCAACGCATCATTTTCATGTATTTCTAATCCATCACTATATGTAACAGTATAATTAAAATAGTTTTGTTGTTCAGAAGTTAATACTGGAAGTATTTCAATACTATCTAACTTAGCATTCAAAGTACCAGCATTAACTATATCAACAGTAAACTCATAAAAATCACCTGGATTATTTAAAGTTGTAGAAAAGTTTACAGTAGTATCATCATACGATGCATTCCCTGAAGCAGTATTATCAGAGTTTGGTTCTAAATTATCAAAATGGACATCCCATCTAGCACTTTTAACATTACTTGTTCCATCTATACTCAAACTAGTACTAAGATAAGAAAAACCTACTCCGACTCCAAGTAACAACAAAAACAAAAACAATGCAAAGAAAGTTCTTTTATAATTATATTTCATTCTTTTGCCAAATTTTCTTTTTAATTTACTCATATCATCACACTACTTTATATCATTATAACATAAAAAAGGGAACAAAATGTTTCCTTTTATAATACTTCTATATCATCTTGTTTTTTTGCTTTATCCATAACTGGATCATCAAAGTACTTTTCTTTCTCTTCTTCTACTTTAGGCATTTCTTTAGTAGCATCTAAAGTTTCAACTTCTTGCTCTTTTTTCTTCTTTCTAATAGGAGACACTTTATAACTCTTTTGATTAGATAATTTAACAATAGTAGTCTTCTCTATTTCTTTTAACATTTCAGCATCCATTTCAGCTTTATTCTTAACCTTTAAATCATTTTCTTTAATTTCAATTTCTAAAGGAGATAAAACTTCTGGACTAATTTTCATAATATGAACAAAAGCTTCTTTCTCATCTAATAATACAAATGAACAAGATTCGCTTTGTTTAACATAACAAATTGGTTTTCTAATCTCTAATTGTGCATCAATCAAATCATCCATTGTACCAATATATACAATGTTTCTTCCCTCTAAATTAGGTACTTTATTACTTTGAACTAACACAGAATCATAAGTATTTAATATTGATCTAACTAATGATTCATATGCCACTTGTGGATTACTATTAGTAATAATATAGTATATGCCAACAAAACCTAAAATAGCTGCTGCTGCATAAGCAATGATTGCATAATTACTAAAAGCTGTTTTTAACATAACTAAACCAAGTATCAATATGGCAAATGCTACTCCTAATAATATAAACCCCAAAACATTCTTTTTCATCTTCGTACACTCCTATCTACTAATCAAATCATTAAACCATAAAGTAGGATATGCAATAAATGGAATCTTAAACTTAATAACTCCCTTTAATTGCTTTCTTTTTACTACATTACCGTCAACTGCATTATTTGCATCACCTTTTGTAATAAAAGTTTCTTTTCCTTTACTTTTAGAAACACTTTGAACTCTATGTACAATTACTTTCTTATCTTTTTGGAAAGCAATAATATCACCTTTTTTGATAACTGTTTTATCTGTAACCTTTTTAATTATAACAGCATCACCACGATTAATTTTTGGAGACATTGAATCAGATCCAACACCCATTAAAGAATAAGTAAAGAATCCAGATATCAAACATATCATAACAACTAAAACAATAGTAATTGGAATATCTAACACAGTAAAATTATCATTATTAAATACTGGCTCTAATTTCTTCGTTCTATCATCTATCAAACCAAAACAACTCATATAAATAACAATTGGTAAACTTATAAATATCATAGCCGTAATATATTCCCCAATATCTGGAACAATTGGAACTATAAATACATAAGTATCAACTATTAATCTATATAGTAATGGTACTTTATAACCTACATGATAACATAAATAACTAAGAACTATATGCTTAATAGTAATTGGTAAAAGCATTGATGCAAAAAAGTGAAATAATGACTCTAAATCATAGCTCTTCAAAATACCTACTGTAATAACAGTTTCAAAGATTATTAATATAGCTGTTAAAATAACAATAAATGGTTTTTTATCTTTATTTGCTCCAATAAATACATATCTAAATAACTCAGTAAATACAATAATTAAAATTGGTGCAAACAAATTATCAAATAATGAAAGTGCTGTCCTAGAATATGCATTCTTTAAAAATCCAGTAGCAAATCCTAGCGTAAACATAATAACAAAGGTTAATATCAAATAAAAGATTACAACACGAAAAACATTATCCCTCAGAACAGTTCTCTTATCTCTTCTAAAACCTAAGAAACCAATAGATACACCTAACAATACAAGCATAAATGTAGCTGTAATGATTTCTGAGGTTTTCATATAGTTAGTAAAAATAAAGAATCTGTATAAGATAACATATATAAATAAAACAAGTAGTATACTTATATTCTTTATGACTCTTTTACTCATATTAATCCCTCTATATTCTTTATAACTTTATATGTTTACTATCGCTAATAAACATATAAAATTATAAAGAAAACTACATAGTAGTTTCTTTATAATTTATTAATTAAACTTGTTCATAATTCATACTAGCAACTAAAGATAATTCTTGAGCAGTAGTTGGTAATTGAGCAGCAGTAATATTTTTATCAAATTCAACTTTTACTGTAAAGTTTTTAGATGCACCAGCAGCTAAAGTTTCTCCAGCAGCAATAGCAGTACCATCAGTATGAGTAAATGTATAATTTACATAAACATCTTGAGCAGTTGAAACACCAGATATAGTTGGTAATGCTGATAATTTAGCATCAATTGTTCCAGCATTTTTAACATCTACAGTAAATTCATAATAATCACCAGGTTTAGCTAGTGCACAAGAATAAGTAATATTTAACTTGTTAGATGAAATAGTTGGAGCTGATGCTGAAACACTTCCAGATTTTACTGATAAGTTCTCAAAATGTACATCCCAATCAGGTGCTCCAATACTAGAAGTTCCTGAAATATTTAGATTAGAACTTAAAGTTGCATAACCTACTGTAACACCTACTAATAATAGTAATAAAATAATAATGCTCAAATACTTTTTCTTTTTATCTTTCATAATTATACTCCTTCCACAAATAGATTTCCTATTCTATAAACAAGTATATAATAATAATTTCAGAAATACAATTGCTATTTAAACCACTTTACACAAAAATAGACAAAACTGTCGTTTTGCCTATTGATTAATCTTTTTATTAATATATTCTACTAATTCATCAACTTTTATTACTTCTTGCTCCATAGTATCTCTATCTCTTACTGTAACAGTATTGTTCTTAATAGTTTCATCATCTACAGTTATACACCAAGGAGTACCAATCGCATCACATCTTCTATATCTTTTACCAATTGAACCAGTTTCATCATAATTAACCATAAAATGTTTATTTAACATATTATATACTTCATCTGCTTTTTCTCCATGATACTTCTTTGCTAAAGGAAGAACACATGCTTTATATGGAGCTAAACTAGGTATTATTCTTAATACTTCCCTTGTATCTCCACCCTCTAATTCTTCTTCATCATAGGCATCACATAAAACAGCTAAGAAAAGTCTATCAACTCCAACACTAGGTTCAACTACATATGGAACATATTTCTCATTAGTTTCAGGATCTAAATACTTTTGATCTACTTTAGAATGCTCTTGATGAACAGATAAATCGTAATCAGTTCTATCAGCAATTCCCCATAATTCTCCCCATCCCATAGGATATTTATATTCAATATCAGTAGTAGCTTTACTATAGAAAGATAACTCTTCTTTAGAATGATCCCTATATCTTAAATTTTCTTCTTTTAAACCTAATTCTTCAAGAAAATCTAAACATTTTTTCTTCCAATAAGCATGCCATTCTAAATCAGTATCTGGTTTACAGAAGAATTCATACTCCATTTGTTCAAACTCTCTAGTTCTAAATATAAAATTACCTGGTGTAATCTCATTTCTAAATGCTTTACCAATTTGTCCTATACCAAATGGTATTTTAGCTCTTTGACTTCTTTGAACATTATTATAATTAACAAATATACCTTGAGCAGTTTCTCCTCTTAAATATACTTTGGAATTAGAATCTTCAGTTACACCAATATGTGATTCAAATAATAAATTGAACTTTCTAATTGGAGTAAAATCAGTAGAGCCACAATTAGGACAGGCAATATTATTATCGGCAATGTATTTTTCTAGTTTTTCATTATCCCAACCATCACCAGTTTCTTTACCACCAGTAAAGTCTTCAATTAATTTATCAGCCCGATGACGCATTTTACACTTCTTACAATCAATTAAAGGATCAGCAAAAGAAGCAACATGTCCTGATGCTACCCAAACTTCTGGGTTCATGAT
>CACXFY010000165.1 GCA_902767005.1 uncultured Erysipelotrichaceae bacterium | reverse complement strand
GCAGTAGTTTCTTTATTATTTCTAATATATGTTATTGTTACTACATCTCCAGCTTGATGTTGATATAATTCATATCTTAGATGGGCTATATCACTTGTTTTCTTTCCATTTAGTTTTACTATTATATCTCCTTTTCTAAGACCAGCTGTTTTAGCTCCAGATGTTGTATCTGCTACATAAACTCCTTCTTTTACATTAGATGATAATCTTACACCAGCTTGATATAAGCTTACTGTATCTGTTACATTTATCATTGATATTCCAAGTACTGGCCATTCTATTTTCTTACCTTTTTCTAATGATTCTACATGGTTCATAGCATATTCTATTGGAATAGCAAAGCCCATACCTTCTATTTGATCATCTACTAGTTTTAGTGAACAGATTCCTATTACTTCGCCATTTACATTTAGTAACGGTCCTCCAGAATTTCCTGGATTAATAGAAGCATCAAATTGTAATACTCGCATCATCCAATCAGTACTTCTTGCTGTTTGAACGTTTACAGCTATCATTCTATCTTTACCTGATAGAATACCAGATGTTACACTTCCAGCGTAGTCAGCACCCATTGGTGATCCTACAGTAAATACTGTATCTCCTAAATTAATCTTTTCACTACTACCTATACTAGCTATTTGTTTTACATATTTTTTATTTACTCTTAAGACAGCTAAGTCTAAGTATTGATCTCCACCTAAATAAGTGGCTTCTACTTCTTCACTACTTGTGAATAAAACTTTTATTTCTTTACTATCACTTACTACATGTTCATTAGTTAAAATATAACCATATTTATTATCTACTTTATAAACAAATCCACTTCCAGAACCCATTAATTGATCTTGTTGATATGTTTGAACTACAACAGTTGCATCATATATTTTTTCTATTGAAGCTGCTAATGAGCTTTTTTCATATACTTTAGTACTATTTTTAGTAATAATTGTATTATTACTTGTACCTAATATTTCACTAATTAAAGGAGTAAACTTTAATAATGATATTGATACTATTCCACCAATAATAAATGAAAATATTATTATGAAGAATAGTTTAATTCCATCAATCGCTTTCATTTTCTCTCTTCCTTTCTATGTCTGCTAGTTCTTCCCAATTAGTTGGGAAGCCCATTCTATCTAGTATTTTATCTATTTTAATAGTATGAAGATTAAAATCTAATGTTTCAATTATATGATTTAATTCAATAGTCATATTTTTAAAATCATCTTTTTGTAATAATCTTTTTAAGATGATAACTAAGGCAAATAAATCATTTTTACCATACTTGTATTCATCTTCTTCTTTTTCAATATTTAATACTTGATGGTATATAGTATCATCGATAGACTTTTGTGTTTTATTCTCATATAGTATATCTTCATGAGCACATAAATTACGATAGTTAGCTAGTATTGGTAAATAAATAGCTAAATTATCAGATTCTACCCCATATACGTTAGCAATATCTACTTGATCTTCTTTCTTTAGAATAGAATACATTTCACTTACAATACCAAATGATAATACTTTTACTAATATCCATAGTGGTATATATCCATAGTTAGATACATAGTGTAGTGTTGCGCTATGTTGTGAACCATTTACTCTTATTTGCTTTTTCATTTTCTTTATTAAATCATTTATTTGAGCTTGTCTTTCTGGTTCGTGAGAAAAGTTTTTAGCATTTAAGTAGTCTTTTTCTTTATAACCATATTTTTTAGATAATTGATATGACAAAATAGATTTTAAGTTGTTTTCAATTACTAATAAGTATTTAAAGATTACATTTCTAAATGATCTATCAAATAAGAATAAACTATATAGTTCTTCAAATGTTGTACCTTCTTTAAAACTTCTATCTTCTAGAGATTTTAAAAACAGGTGACGATATCCATTTAAGAAGAAATAATTTTCACGTAATAGTATTTGTTTAGCATAGCTTTCATCATTTATTATCATACCTTTATGTTTAAATATTTCTACTTGTTCTTCTAAGTTTTTAAAATTCTTCTCTATCATACTATTCACCTATTATTGATTATACCACATAATATGTAATAAAAATAATAATTTTTATGGGAAATTATGTGTTATAATAAAAATAAGTTTGGGGGGATTTTATGCCAGCAACTATTACACATGCTTTTTTTGCGAAAGATGTATTCGACATATTACCACAAGACATTAAGAAAAGAATTAATCCTAAGAGAATTAAGATGTTTGGACAAGGTATGGATTCTTTAATGTTTTATAATTTGTTTTCTTTCCAAAAAGGTAAAGATATTAGGAAGTTTAAAGATCATTTTCATGATAATAATACTAGGGAATACTTTGTAAATTTATTAAATTATATTAGAGATAATAATTATACTAGTGATTATGACGTTAATAGTTATGTTAGTGGTATGATATGTCATTATGTATTAGATAGTACAGTACATCCATTTGTATATTATAAAACTGGTTATTTTGAGAAACATAGACCTAGTACTTATAAATATAATAATATACATCAATTTATGGAGACTTTTATTGATAATGATATGGCTCGTAGAAGAGCAAATGGTAATCCATATAAGTTTCCAATAGGTAACTTTTGTTTTGATTTAGATCATAGATTCTCTACTAAACTTAAAAAGTCTATAGATTATTCTTTCTTAAAGACTTATAGTATTAAAAATATGAATGAAATTTATTTTAAATCATTAAAACAAATGCGTACTGCGTTAACATTATTTAGAAGAGATACAACTGGTATAAAAAAGGGTATTTATAAATTGGTAGATACTATAACACCAAAGAATTATTTTAGATTTGAAGCAGTTAGTTATCATTATCCATTAAATGATAGACATAACTTTTTAAATAATGAACATAATTTATGGAGAAATCCATGTGTATATGATATGACTAGTACGGAATCTTTTGTAGATTTATACTTAAAAGCTATTAAGCAAGCTAAAACTATTATATGTGCATCTTTTGATTATATAGATGGTAAAGATATAGATTTAGAAAAAATATTTACTAATCTTAGTTATATTACTGGTCTAAATTGTGATGAAAAAAAAGAACTAAAATATTTTGAATTTTAGTTCTTTTATTTTAATGTAATCTACTTACTAATTCGTTAATGGCTTCTTCTGCATCTTTATTAATTTGAACAGTAGTTTCTAAATACTTTGAATAACCTTCTACAGTAGAAATAAAATCTTTTATGTCTTGGGGTCCGTCTTCTGTTACTATTTGATTTAGTTTATTTACTAATTCTTTTAAATCTCCAGATATCTTTAATATTTCTTCATATTTCATTTTTTCTATCATATTATAAGTGCTCTACTTTCTTTGGTATTGGAGCTCCACTTTTAAGTACGTTAGCGTACTTTTTTACATTGTCTTTATACTCTTCAATACTAGCAATATAATTTTGATTATCTGGATCTTTTATTTTTTCTTTAGTAACACTTATGAGTTCAAAGACTTTATTAACAGTTGTAATAAATTCATTATAATTATTCATATTCTTCTCCTTAAATTAATATTATTCTTGAGCCATTTTTTAAATCAGTATCTCTTACTGTTTGATTAATATCATATATTTGACCAGTTTCTTTAGAATAGAAATTAGTACTATCTTTTATTACATATGCTTTATCAGTTAGTTCAATTAAACCTGATTCTACTAGTGTTTTAATTGTACCTACTTTTTTATTGATAGGTATGAATAAATCATATGATTGTTCTATTAATGGAATATCTAATTCTATTAATATTTTATTATTATTCATAATAATACCTCCTATTCTTCACTTATAAACTTAGTGACTGTTGCTCGTCCTTTTCTGATATTGTATCCGAAACCAGGTTGTAATTCTGTTCTTAGTAATCGAGCATTAGTTGTAACCTTAATTGTGAATTGGTTAGATATACCATTTCCAATCCATACAGCACTAGACATATTAGCACTATTTTTATACCATACTTCATATCCAATATTCTTAAGAGCATCAATTGTATCTACAATTACATATTTGATATTATCAACATTTTTTGATTCTTCTATAGTAGCTGTAAACTTACCTTTTTCTATTGAACTTAATTTAGATAATAAGTTGTTTATTCCTATGATGAAACATATTGTCATATCTTTATCTTCTTTACTTTTTGCTTTAGCTAGTTTTTCTTCTAATGAATCGATACTTTCATAACATGTTTCTTGTGAAAAGACTATATTATCTTTTGTTGGTTCATTTAGAATAGCTATTGAATCCAATACAATACAATTAGTTTGTGGAATATCGGCAGTTATTGATATTAATGTATTTAAGAAGTCTGGTTCTGCAGTTATATCTTCTCCAGTTATATTGTATATTAATTGTTCTTTTAAATTTATAGTAGCTATTTCTAGAGTTTCTTTGTCTACACCGATTGGAATATGAGTTAAGTTACCTAAGTAGTCTTTAACATGTTCTTTATTAACTACTTCTGGTAATACTGGTATTCTCTTAGCATGATATTCAAAGATGTTATCTAGTTTATTACAAACTACTTTGATATAATCAATCATTTTTTCTTCTAGATATGGTAAAGCTGTTTGGAATTCGTAAATACCATCTAATAAGATTAATCCACGACCGTAAGCTTTAGATGGTTCTTTCTTTCTTACACCAGGTATTACTGAACCATAATCTGATGGATCA
Source organism: uncultured Erysipelotrichaceae bacterium (assembly GCA_902767005.1). Next base: position 6,592 of record CACXFY010000165.1, on the reverse strand, counting down.
TTAAATTGTAATACAACGTTTTGTTTAAAGTTTTGTCTTAAACGATAACGTACTGTATTTGGACCATTTGTAGAGAAGATAAAGACAACACCATATTTTAGACAGTCTCTTGTTACTTGAGCAAGTATATCTTCATATTCTTCATATGATTCTGTAAATGCTTCTACATTATTAATCATTATTACTAACATTGGTATTTGTTTTCCACCATGATTAATATAGAAGTCATATGATCCATTATAATCAGTAAATAATTTTTTACGTTCTTCAATAGTTTGCATTATTAACTTAAATAAGTTAGTTATTTTTTCTGTTTCTCCTGATAGTATTACTTCACCTACTTGTGGAGCATTTCTAAACATAGTTAATGTTTCAGCTCCAAAGTCTAAGATATAGAAGTTTACTTCCTTTGGAGTATGAGTAGTTATAGTTGAATAAACTATACTAGTAAGCATTAATTCTTTTCCAGAACCACCAGATCCAAAGACAATAGTATTTCCATCAGCAGATAATGGTAATGTTAAAACATTTTGTTTTTGGTTATCTGGATCATCATATTCTCCAATGATTGGATTGATGACATTGTGCTTAGTTTTATACTCATATTTAGCTTTTAATTTATCTACATATATCTCATCTGGAATTCTATCTAGCCATAGTTGTGGAATAGATACTTTAGCACGTCTTGCCTCTTCAACGATATATTTTACGATATTAGTAATTTCTTCACCTTTAGATTGAACTACTACTTCTTCACTCTTTGTATCTAGAGATTTTATTATATTACCAACATCATCAACGATAGAAATAGATTGGTCAACTTTTTTCTTTCTCTTTTCTGTTGGATAATATTGAGCTCCTGCCCAAGCTGCTTGTCCCATTGCGAATAGTTCGTTATAACCTACTTGTAAGTAGAAACGACCTGGGTTTTTAAGGGATGCTGCATCTGGAACTTTAATCATATCCATAGAATCAGATTTATCTTGAACTCTTAAGCAGACACGGAATTTAGAGTTTGACCAGATTTGGTCATTAACGACACCATTTGGTTTTTGAGTTGCTAGTATAAGGTGAACTCCAAGTGAACGTCCGATACGCGCTGTTGAAATTAATTGATCCATGAATTCTGGTTGTTGAGCTTTCAACTCGGCGAACTCGTCTGAAATTATAAATAAGTGTGATATTGGTCTATCTACTAAGCCTTTTCTATATAGGCTTTGATATTTATAAATATCGATAGTTGATTCATCCAACTTATCACGAGCTTGATTAAACATTCTTTGTCGACGACGTAATTCTGATTGAATAGATGCTAATGATCTATTCATTTCTACAGTATCTAAGTTGGTAATAGTACCTGCTAAATGAGGGAGTTTCATACCAGTTTCTCTGTTTTCGAATACTCCGGCTAAACCTCCACCTTTGTAGTCGATAAGTACGAATGATACTTCATATGGGTGATAGTTTAGAGCCATAGATAAAACATAACTAATTATAAATTCTGATTTACCTGAACCAGTCATACCAGCGATTAATCCATGAGGTCCATGGGCTTTTTCATGTAAGTCTAGTTTAAATAATTCTCTTGATTTATCTAAACCAACTGGAACTTGTAATGTTTTTGTTGGATCGTTACTACGCCATCTATTCATGATATTTAATTGTTCTACCATACCAACGTTATACATTTCAAGGAAGGATACTCCTTGTGGTAAGGCTCTATTTTCACGAGCTATATCAATTGGAATATTGGCTAATAATTTACAACATTCATAAATATTTAATGTTGGATCAAAATCAGCTTGGAATTCTTTTTGTTTATTTGATACTAATTCGTTTTCGAATACTCCTGATTTCTTTTCTCCTATACTTATGAAAGTTTTACATTCATTAGGTAAGTTAATAAGTCTTGGACTTACTACTATTAAACTAAAACCATAGTTTATTTCCATACTACATACGTCTTTTAATATTTCAATATCTCTTACTGATTTAAAATCATCAGTAATAATCATATAGTATGGTTTATATTTACGATAGTCTACGTTACTAACTTCCATGTTTCCATTTACATCACGATATTTACGTGCTTGAAATTCTTTTTCTAAAGCTAGTGAGATTTCTTTTGCTTCATCTAGATTAGTTGCGAAATATCTCATAGATCTATCATTATCCCAACAATGAGGAGCTACTTTTAAATACTCCCACATACTAGAGTTTTGTTCATTAGTTAGTAATACTATTTTTAAGTCTTCATAACTATGGAATGTTAACATTTGAAGTATTAAACCTTCTATTACTTGATCTTTATTACCAGCTGTACCTATGATAGCAGTAATATTATTTTGAACAAATGATAATGCTACTGGTACATTCTCTAGACTTCTAGATTCTGCACCCAATTTATATACTTCTTTTAATAAGTTATCATCGGTTAGAGAGAAATGTTCTTCTGGTACTGATATTTGTCCTTGTAATTCTGTTGATCCTACTCCTAAACGTAAATCTAGGAAGTCTATTTGATCAATCTCTCTTTCCCAAAGATTTCTCTTTCGATTATAAATAATATCTTTCATAGAAGTTAAAGGTAAATAGTTATCGATAAGTATCTGCCTTTGTACTTTCATTTCAGCTTGAATTTTTTCTCTTTTGGATTCAACATATTCTAAGTATTTCTTTTGTCTTTCAGCTTCACGTTTTGCATGTTGTTTCTTTTGATATCTCTTATTTAGAATTGGCCATAATAACATGGTCATAATCATAGCAGTAGACATAACTAGTGATGGGGCTGCCGCTCCAATATCTACACTACCATCTAATACTCCAGCTAAAGAATTATAACCCATCATTACTGACATCATAGCCATAGATAACATAGGTCCGATTGTATAAATAGCTGGTGTTGTATCTTCTTGTTGTTGTCCTGGTGGAGGATCTATTTGTATATTAGCATCCTCAATCATTGTCTTGAAACGTGGTGATCTAAAGAAGTAGTCTTCTTCTTTATAGAATTCTATTTGTTCTTCATCAGGATTATCAAATTCTACTTGTTTTTGAATTGTAGTTGGCATTATTTCGAACATATTATTATCAAAACGAACGCTATCACCTATTCTATTTATGACAACACAATTCTTCATTACTATTATTTTTAATCCCATGATAAAAACAATATCACCATATTCAAGTTCTTTAGCTTTAATGGCAATATTATTTACATATGTACCATATTTACTTTGTAAGTCTTGAATAACCCATTTGCCATTACTATATATTAATCTAGCATGCTGTCTTGATACTAAAGGATGGGCATAATATATAGCTGATCTTTGGTCATTACCTATTAATAATTCTCCTTCTTCTTGCAGTTTCAAATATACTGTAGAGTCATCCATTGTAGGAGAACAATATAATATAACATATTCATTATCTGTATTTATTTTTAAGAAGAATAGTGAATAATCACTAAGATAGGCTGATTCAATTTCTTGATTACCATTCATAATCTTAGTTTCAAAGTCACTCTTAATTTTCCATCTTCCATTGTCTTCTTCAACATTGATTAAGTTACGGACATTTCCTAAATAATCATTGTCGGTAATCCAATAATTTCCAGATATTTCATTAGGCAATACAAAATTATATAGTTTTCGCTTTTTGATTAGTCTAACTATCACTGGAATCACCCCATCTATTATTCTATCTAACCTTAATTATAACTATTTTTCTATTTTTTAGCAATATTTATGGGCAATAAAAAAGAACTATTTTTTAGTTCTTTTGCTTTTACTTTCAATTATCACATCTTTTGATATAAACCAAACAAATAATGAGCCTATGAAATTACCTATGATTGCTAAAAAGATTGAAGAATGAAATGTTGTTGCTACTCCTAATGTAATTATATTAGCAATGCAGTGTTGAAAACCACAAAAGATGAATAAGGGAATACCATAGATAATACCTAATGGTGTACCTATTCTATACATTTTAACTGCTATATACATAATAGTTCCACATAGGCATCCTTTTAATAAGAATGGTAGTGAAAAACTCCAAGAAGCAACTTTTTCACTTGCTACTTTTACTAATTCTGGATCAGTATATGAATATATTACTCCAAATAAATATCCAGCTATTAGATTTACTATTAAGATAATTAGTAAATCACTCCATTTTATTTTATCTTCAATAACAAATCCACATTTTCCAGTGAATAGATTTTGTCCTAGGTAACAAACTCCTAATAAGCCTAAAGCAAAAATTACTGGTCCAATAGGATTACCTAATTTTAATAGAGCATAATTTCCTAATGATATTAAAAATGCTGCTCCAACACTTTTATTTATTAATTCTAATTTCTTTGCCATATAATTCCTCCAAACTATTTACTATTATACTACATATTTAGAGAATTGTTTCTATTTCTTTTTACCAATATATAACATATGGCAACTATATCCTTGTAAATCTTCTCTTTCACATACAGATAATTGATATCTAGTCCATACTTTAAATTCTTCTTCTGATAAAGCATTTATTTTTTCTTCTATTATGTTTGCTATTCCATCTACTGCAATATTATGTAGTTTTATAATATTATATTTAGACATTATATCTAAAAATTCTTTTATATAGAATGGAGCAAATATTCCTTCTGGATATCTAATTAATTTAAAATCTTTATCAAAGTCATTTGGATATCCATCTAATAAATGATCTATTCCCCAATCTGAGAATACTCCATCACTTGTAATATAAGCTATCATTACTATTCCATTGCTTTTTGTTACTCTTATAGCTTCACTAATAGCTTTAGCGATATCTTCATCGTTAAAGAGATGATATAGTGGACCTAATACTAGAGTAAGATCAAAAGAATTATCTGCAAATCTAGATAAGTCTACAGCATCTCCTTGTTCAGCTCTTATTTTGAGATTAGGAGTAATTTTACTTTTTAAAATATCTAAATTATGTTCTACATATTCTATTGAAGTAACATCATATCCTAAATTAGCATAATGTAATGAATATCTTCCAGTTCCAGCCCCTACTTCTAAGATTTTAGAGTCTTTATTTAAATATTTATCAATATACTCTTTTGTTACTAAAAATTCCAAACGATGAGTATTATCTTTTACTAGTCTACTATCTTCATCATAATTTGTATAATGACTTTCTATTATTTCTTTTCTTTGCATATAAATCACCTAATAGAATTATAACACAAAAAAAAGTCCAATAATTGGACTTTTGTAAACTGTATAAATTAACGTTTTGAGAATTGTGGAGCACGACGTGCTTTCTTTAATCCTGGTTTCTTACGTTCTTTCTTACGTGAATCTCTAGTAATCATTCCAGCTGATTTTAATACTTTTCTGAAACTATTCTCAGAATCGGCTGGTGTAGTACTATCATATTGTAATAATGCTCTTGTGATACCTAAACGGATAGCTCCAGTTTGTCCTTGGAAACCTCCACCTTTAACTTTAGCATCTACATCGAACATTTCTGCTGTATTTGTCATTTCTAGTGGTTGCATTAAATCCATTACTAATACTTCGAAAGGTAAGTAATCACGTACATCTTGTCCATTAACAGTTACTTTTCCTTTTCCTGGTGTTAATGTTACTCTTGCTACTGAAGTTTTTCTGTGTCCTGTTCCAGTGTAAGTATTTGTCTTTTCTTTTGCCATAACTTAAACCCTCCTACTTTAACTCAAGCACTTCTGGCTTTTGAGCTTCGTGCTTGTGCTCGCTTCCTACGTATACGTATAATTTTTTACCCATTGCTCTTCCTAATCTATTATGTGGTAGCATTCCTTTTACAGCTCTTTCTACCATTTCGATTGGATAGCTTTCTCTCATTACTTTAGCAGTTCTTTCTCTTAAACCACCTTGATATTGAGAATGGTTGTAATAGATTTTGTTTTCTAACTTGTTACCAGTTAGTGCAACTTTTTCAGCATTGATAATAATAATATTATCTCCACAATCAATGTGTGGTGTATAAGTTGGTTTGTGTTTTCCACGTAAGTATGTAGCTGCTAATGATGCAACTCTACCTAATGGTTTTCCTTCTGCATCAATAACATACCATTTACGTTCTACAGTTTCTTTCTTTTGCATATAACTTGTCATAATTTTTCTCCTTCTTACTAAATCTTACTTTCCCAGGGTAAGATTTATGTGGGGATTTAAATGTACCGATTAAAATTATACTAAAAAAAGTATTAAAAATCAATACTTTTTCCTTATTTTATATAGTTTTTTCAGTGTCAAATGTCATATCTTGTTCAAGTAATCCTACTTGTTGTAGAGCTTGTTCTAACTCTTCATCTGATAATGAATCAACATATGCTTGAGCTTCTACTTGTTGAATAGCTTCTGCTTGACTTACAACACCATCATGTAATATTTCTTGGGCAAAGGCTGAAGCTGTAGTTGTTGCTGTTGTAATTAATGTATTTCTTATTCTTTCTATTGTTTGATCATTACCAGCATCCGGATCATCTTTTTTTGCTTTATTATCATTCATAGCTCCTTCTGCTATATAAGTAGTTGCTACTCCTGCTGAAGTATATGGCATTAAT
>CACXFY010000164.1 GCA_902767005.1 uncultured Erysipelotrichaceae bacterium | reverse complement strand
TTATCTTCGACTGAGTTACCTGTTAAAACAGGAGATAGGACACCTGGAAGTACAGCTTTTGTACCTAGTAGTGCTGGATTATTAATAGCAAGTTATATCGTAAGAGAATTTATAAAACAAAAGAACTTCATTTGAAGTCCTTTTTTTTATAACTTTCTATATAGTCCAATTACTTTTCCTAAGATTGTACATTCTTTTAAAATAATTGGTTCCATTGTATCATTTTCTGGTTGTAATCTAAAATAACCATTTTCTTTATAAAATGTTTTTACAGTAGCTTCACCATCTTCGTTCATCGCAACTACTGTTTCACCATTACGTGCTGTATCTCTTCGTTCTACTATTAAGATATCACCATCATAAATACCAACGTTAATCATTGATTCACCACTTACATGTAATGTGAAAACATCGTTTTTAGTAGTGATTAAATTAGCTGGTAATGAAAAATATTCATCAGGCATTTCGATGGCTTCAATAGGAGTACCAGCTGTTACTTTACCAACTAAAGGTACGTCAACAACGTTTTCTTCTTTTTCTATGTATTCGTTTGGTACTAGTAATTCAATTGTTCTGTTTTTACTGTTATCTTTCTTTATGTAGCCTTTTTCTTCCAACTTAGATAGATGAAAATGAATAGTAGCGGGTGAGTGAAGATTAGCTGCTTCACCAATTTCACGTACTGTAGGTGGATATCCATTTTTAGCTATTAACTGTTTTAGTATCTTTAAAATATATTCTTGTCTATTAGTAAGCTTTTCCATCTTAAACCTCCTCTTTATATAATTAGCTTAACACACGAAATGTAAAATGTCAAACAAATGTTTTAATTTATATTGACACAAACAAGTGTTCGAATTATAATTGAGGTGTAAGTTGAAAGGAGAGGTGTTTATGGTATACGCAAATTATTTAAAGAAAGGGTTTGTTATTTTAATGATCTATTTATTAGTTACTTTAGTAATTTTAGCTGCTAGTAACAGAATCGAAAGATTAGATCAAAATAATAACTTAGATGAAGGAGGTGCGATTAGTCTAGTTTCTAATAAATAAATTATGTTATACTAGAAGCAGGTGATAAAAATGAAACGAATAATATTAGTAGACGGTAATAATTTATTATTTAGAAGTTTTTATGCAACTGCTTATTCAGGAGTTATCATGAAGAATTCTAAAGGGTTTCCTACAAATGCTTTATATGGCTTCATTAATATGATGAATAAAATAATTAAAGAAGAAAATCCAAGTTATATTATGGTGGCATTTGATAAAGGAAAGACCTTTAGACATGATAAGTATGATGATTATAAAGCAGGTAGAGCAGCAATGCCAGATGAATTAAAAATGCAATTTCCTAAAGCTAAAGAAGTATTAGATACAATGGGTATTAAGCATTATGAAATTGATAATTATGAAGCAGATGACATTATAGGTACACTTGCAAAGGAAGTAGATGAAGAAGATCAGTTTGTTGCGACTATCGTTAGTAGTGACAAAGACTTATTACAATTGATTAGTGATGAAGTTACTGTTAAATTATTAAAACAGAAAGACGCTATTTATATGACTCCAGAAGTATTTAGAGAGACTTATTCTGTTGATCCTATTAAAATGATTGATTTAAAGGCATTAATGGGAGATCCTTCTGATAATATTCCAGGTGTAAAAGGAATAGGAGAGAAGACCGCAATAAATTTACTTTCTAAATATGGTAGTTTAGATGAGTTATATAATAATATTGATAGTGTTAGTGGAAAGACAAAAGAAAAACTATTAGAAGATAAAGAAAAAGCATATATGAGTTATGATTTAGCGACTATATATAGAGAAGTTCCGCTTGATTTCTCACTTGAGGATTGTAAATATAATGGAGTAGATGAAGTAGAGTTCAAAAAAGAATTGGAAGATCTAGAATTCCATTCATTACTTCGTAAATTTGATTTTAGTAACGTGGAAGAAGAAAAAGAAGAGAAGAAGGAAGAAGAACTTATTATAAAAGATATGAAGGATTTTAAAACGTGTGATTTCTCCTTTTACTTAGAAACCAGAGGATCTATTTATAGTAAGAGTGAAATATTAGGTATGGGTATTTACGATGGGGAGGTAGGATACTTTATATCTAAAGAAGAGTTAGAGAATTATAAAGATTTATTTTCTAACTCTTCTAAAAAATATACATATGATTTAAAGAAAAATATAGTTGTATTAGATAAACTTGGAATCAAAATAGATAATTGTAATTATGATATGATGATTGCTTGTTATTTACTTGATTATGTAGTTAAAGATGATATTAGTTTTGTTGGTCAAAGGTTCGATTGTGATATAGAATTATATGAAGATTTATATGGTACTGATAAAAGACCTAAAGAAGTAAGTGAAGAACAATTAAAAGAAATATGTGTTAAGAAAGCTAAATTAATATATGATACTAAGAGTAAGTTATTACATGATATTGAAATAGAAGAGATGAGTGACTTATTTAGCACTATTGAAATGCCACTTACTTATGTACTTGCCGATATGGAATTAACAGGTATAAGAGTTGATACTAAATACTTAAAAGAAGTAGAAGTAGAATTAAAAAATAAAATGGATGTTTTAGAACAAGATATTTATAAAGATGCTGGTTGTGAATTTAATATTATGAGTCCAGCACAATTATCTAAAATATTATTTGAGAATTTGGAAATACCATATCCTAAAAGAGTAAAAGATGGTAAATATTCTACTAGTAAAGATATATTAGATAAAATTAGATTTGTTCATCCAATAGTAGATAAAATATTAGAATATAGAACTTTATCTAAACTATATACTAATTATGCGGTAGGATTACTAGCTGAAGTTAGAGAAGATGGTAGAATTCATACTATATTTACACAGACTTTAACACGTACAGGAAGATTATCTAGTATTGAACCAAATCTTCAAAATATTCCAGCAAGATCAGATTATTCTGAATTAATTAGAAAGGCATTTATTCCAGATGAAGATTCTAAATTATTATCTTCAGATTATTCACAAGTAGAGTTAAGAGTATTTGCTTCTATGAGTAACGCTACTAATTTGATACAAGCTTTTATTGATGATAAAGATATACATGCTAAAACGGCGAGTGATATTTTTAAAGTACCTATGGATGAAGTTACTAAAGATATGAGAAGAACAGCTAAAGCCGTTAATTTTGGTATTCTTTATGGTATTAGTAGTTTTGGACTTTCCGAAGATTTAGGTATTGATATTGGTACTGCTAAAAAGTTTATTGATAATTACTTAGAGACTTATCCAGGTATTCAAGAATATATGGATAATCTTAAAGCTAGAGCTTATAGTGATGGCTATGTACGTACTTTAATGAATAGAAAAAGAGTTATTGAAGAGTTAAATAATAAGAACTTTATGATTAGACAAAGTGGAGAGAGAATGGCTCTTAATACTCCTATTCAAGGAACGGCTGCTGATATATTAAAGAAGGCTATGGTAGAGATATATGAAGAATTTAATAAAAAGAAATTAAAGAGTAAGATGCTTATTCAAGTACACGATGAATTAGTATTTAATGTATTAGATTCTGAACTTGATGAAGTTAAAAAGATAGTCAAAGATATAATGGAGAATACATTTAAGATGCAAGTGCCATTAAAAGTAGATATTGAAGTTGGTAATAATTGGTATGAAGCAAAATAAAAAAGCATTGTTATGCTTTTTTTCTTTATGTTATTTTGTGGAGAAAAAAGAATAAATCTATTGCAGCTCCTATCATTATTAAACTTACTATTAGTGTATATTTTACGAACTTATTAATGTCTTTTCTTCTAAATATTTGTTCTAAATTATAAATTATCATTATTAAAAATAATATAATAATTGCACTTGAAACAAGCATTGCAAAAATGGCAATTATAAAAGCTGCCAAGATTTCAAATGTAAAAGTTGCTGAACCAATATTTGTTTTAGGTAATAGTTCTATAATAATGAGTGATATTATAAATAACATTATTAATATCAGTTCCGTTTTAATAAAAAATTTGTTGGATAGTTTCATATTTTTCACCTAATTATATATTATCATACTTCTTGCAAATGAAAAGAAAGAATTATAAAATAGTTGTTATATTGGAGATGATTATATGCCTGAGAAACCAGAAGTCATTACAGTAGTAAATAGTTTAAAAGATAGATTAATTGGTAAAACTATTACTAATTGTAATATATATTGGGATAATATTATTGCTTATCCTACTGTAGATGAATTTAGGAATAAGATTATTAATCAAAAAATAAATGATATTAAAACTAGAGGTAAGTTTATAGTAATGATATTAGATAATTATGATTTATTAATTCATCTTAGAATGGAAGGTAAGTTTATGTTTAGGGGAGAATTAGATGAAGTTACTAAACATGAACATGTAGAATTTATGTTAGACGATACTATTTCATTTAGATATCATGATGTACGTAAATTTGGAAAAATGTATTTAATTGAAAAAGATAAAGTAAACTTAGTTAAACCTCTTTCTGAATTGGGATTAGAATTTGATGATAAGAATCTTACTAAAGAGTATTTGTTTGAGAAATTAAAAAATAAAAAATTGCCAATAAAGACAGTTTTACTTGATCAGAGTATTATTACAGGAATAGGTAACATTTATGATGATGAGATATTATATATGAGTAATATTAGTCCTTTAAGAAAAGCTTGTGATATTACAATAGATGAATGTGATGAGATTATTGAAAATACTAGAGAAGTATTAAATGAAGCTATTAAAGCTGGAGGTACGACAATTAGGAGTTTTACTTCTTCTGAAGGTGTACATGGTTTATTTCAACATTCACTTAAATGTCATGGAAAAGCAGGAGAAAAGTGTCCAAAGTGTGGTAATATTTTTATAAAGATAAGAGTAGGTGGAAGAGGAACTACATATTGTGAACATTGTCAAAAATAAAAAGAATAGATTTTTACTATTCTTTTTTTAATTTTTAGTTTATAATTAAAATAGAATAATAGGGAGATGGTAGTGTGAAGAAGACAAAAGTCATATGCAGTGTTGGACCAGCATGTAATGATGTTAAGACGATGACTGAAATGGTTAATGTTGG
>CACXFY010000163.1 GCA_902767005.1 uncultured Erysipelotrichaceae bacterium | reverse complement strand
GGTTGTTTTTAAGTAATAAGCATTATTGTTATATACAAATCCTACATTTGATTCAGTAATTATATTATTTTCTATTTTATGTCTCATGAAGAATGGCTTGTTAATTGCTGCAACTGCTTCTTCATAGCTATCATATGTTGTTACTCCATTTGGTACTGCCTCTCCTATATAGAAATAATCAGAGCTTACGGAATATACATATGTAGGTAATGGTATGGCAGTTGAATCTGCTTGTGTTTCTTTAACAGAAAAACTCATATTCAATGTTTGATCTGTACTTGGAAGTTGACTTGCTTCTATATCTTTTTTATATCCTACATGAATGGTATAAGTATGTTTAGTTCCTGCTGTTAATAAAGCTTTAGTTTGTATTGGTGATCCATCACCATAAGTAACAGAATATTCTACATAATTAGGTAAGCTTGATATAGGGTTTCCATTAACTGTAGAAGTTGTTGTTTCTATCATACCATCGATAGTTCCAGCATTTTTTACATCAACATTAAACTCATAAAAATCACCTGGTTCACTCAACGTAATAGTATAAGTAACAGCATTACCATTAACATTTATAGTAGCGGCATTGGTTGGTGTTACACTGCCACTTTTTACTTGAATATTTTCAAATTGTATATCCCAGCGTGCACTATTAATATTACTAACTCCATTTATATTTAAATTAGTATTTAAATAAGCATAACCAATAGTTATAAACATTAATAATACTACTAATATTATCATTGAAGTAGCCGTTTTATCTCTTCTCATAGCATTCTCCTTTATCTTATACAACTATTTTAACATTTGTGTTGCATAATATCAACAAAAAAAAGAGAGATTTCTCTCTCTTTTATGATCCAGAAGATGTATATTTCTTTGTACCAATATGAAATATTATATTGCTTATTATAAATATAATTATTGAATAATATGGTAATAATAAATAGATTATATTATTACTTTCTCCAGTTAGATATCTTAATGGATAGTAATTTACTAAAGTAATAGGAATTACTATTGAAAAGAATAATCTTACTGCTTTTTTATAAATACCCATTGGATACTGACCTACTTGTCTAGTTCCATTGGTAAAGATATTTATTACTTCTAAGCCTTGAATTGTATAGAAACAAAAACTTGCTCCTATTATTAATACTGATATTATTATAATACTTGAACATAATATCATTGATATTAATAAGAATACTTTTAGAATTGTAAAATCATTAATTACTTTTATAGAACTATATATAAATATTAATAATGATATTAATACTCTTCCAGTTTTTTCATAACAGATATCTGAGCCAAATATTTGGATAAATAATGATCTTGGTCTTATTAATAATAAGTCAAAATTACCATTTATTATTATTTTAGAAAAATGATCAAAACCTCGTCCAAATAATTCTACTAGTGAATAGCCTAACCAAAGAGTAGAAAAACCAAGTAATATTTCATATGTATTATATGTATCTAATAATTTAAATTTATTAAATAGTGATATTACTACAAATAATTCTACTAACATAGCTAGTGTTTGAGATATTACTGTTAAGATAAATGAAGATTTGTATTCAAGACTTATTTTTAAGTGAAGTGATAAATAGTTTTTTATTAACTTCAATTATCCTCCTTGAATAGATACTTTTGATAAAGCTTTTTTCATTAATAATCTTCCTATTATTACTAATATTAATATCCATATTACTTGGAGAATAATACTTTTTATTCCATAATTTATATTTATATTTCCAGAATAGATTCTTACTGCTAGATCACTTATTAATCTAAATGGTAAATATTCAGTTAGAGTTAATAATAAGATTGGCAGTAATGGTAATGGTACATCTATTCCAGATAATAAGCCACCTACTGTATAAATAATACTTGATATTCCTTTATCATTATAAGTAAAGAATGTAATGATATTTATTATCATACAGATTGCTGTTATTAATAGAGAACCTAAGAATAAGGCAATTAAAAATAAGATAAAGGCTATTATTGATATTGGTAGTGATAAATTATATGGTTTTGGTAATAATAAAGCT
>CACXFY010000162.1 GCA_902767005.1 uncultured Erysipelotrichaceae bacterium | reverse complement strand
TAAGAGCTTCATCTAAACTACCTAATACTTGACTATCTTTATTAAATCCTACATGACTTCCAATAATTAACATAATATCACCTACTAATAATTATAACAAAAAAAGAACTTCATTTGAAGTTCTATAATTCTAATTAATTATGATAATTTACATGCAGTTGCACCACTTACTGTAGTAGCAGCCTCAGCAGTAGTATTTGTTGATATGTTAGCTCTCTTAATAGAAGCCTCAGCTAATTCAGAATCAAATCCATGTTTACCAGTATCAGTTAATACCATAGTATATACAGTAGTAGTTTTTTGGTTTTCAGCGCCTGAATTAGCTGTTGTTTTTACCCATTTAACATATCCTTTCATTTCTGCATTACCAAATGGAGACTTTCCACCTGATTCCATTAAATCTTTAGTACCTTGGGCTGTAGTATCAATTGTAAAATAATAAGTACCATCTGTAGTAGCAGATGCAACTACCATACTACCTTCAGTACCACATTCAATATTATCTGCTAAAACATTGTTACGAACTGCATTAATGTATTCGTGAGCAATATCTGCAAATGTATCACGTCTAGAATTTTCAATAGTTCTAGATACAGCTGGTATAGCAACCATCATCAAAATACCCATAATTGTAATAACTGCAAGCAACTCAATAAGCGTAAAACCTAAATTATTTTTTCTCATTTATATTCCTCTCCTATCTTAATTCATATCTTACAATTTAATATTAGCACAACCAAAATTCTTGTGCAATAGATTTTTATACAATTTACAAAAATATACAGTGTAAACTATTTAAGGGTGAGAATATGCGTCTGTTGTAAATTGTGTACATGAAGCCCCATTAGTATCAGCCGGTATACTTGTACCTTCTTTTACTATACTTCCATCATTTTTTGCTAAATCCTCATATTTTGTATATGGAATGTAATATACTTTTTTATCAGTTTTCTCTGCTAAAGACACATAATAATAAGTTCTTCCGGCACTCTTTTGAATAACAACATATGATCCTTCATTAAAATAAGTTCCTCCATTAGGCGCTTCATTAAACTCACCATTATTCAAATAAGCAATTGTCATCTTGTAGCAAGCCCCATTATTAAGTTTCTTATCTACAAAATCAGAATCACTATATTTATACTTAGCCCTACTAACTAGTTTTTGTGCATCCTCAATATAACTGTTATTCTTATTTTGACTTAAAATACCCATAATATTAGGTATAGTAATAGCCATAAGTATACCAAGAATAACCATACTTGCTAATAATTCTACTAAAGTAAATCCTTTATTATTCATACCATCACCTATAACAATTATAGAAAATAAATAAAAAAAAGAAAAGTGTTTTTACCTTTTCTTCTTTTATTTTACATCTTTTAATTCTTCTTTTATATTATTTATTTCTTTTTTAGTTTTTAACTTTTTAAAGAAATATCCTTTTGGTAACATTTTAAGTAATATTTCTCTACTTACTAATTCTCTAGTAAAATACTCAATAAATAATTTATCTTTATTTTTACGTAATACTGGCCCAAAGAAATAATCTAATTTATTGTATCTTTCTTTACCTTTTTCAAATACTATTACTTGATAAATAAACTTCTTTTCTTTTACTAATTTCTCATTACTTATATAAAAACCATTATTACATAAGAATCTTTTAACATCTTCTTGATAATTATTTGGACTTAGTATAATAGTATCTACTTTTTTTAATACTTCAATATGGCTCTTCATAATACCAATCATATTACGTCCACCCATACCAGAAATAATAATAGTATCTACTTCATCACTATATGTATCTAGTCCATCACCAAGTCTAGTTTCAATCTTTCCTTCTAATCTTTCTCTTTTTATATTATTTTTAGCTATATCTAATGGCCCTTCCGCAACATCAGAAGCAATAGCTTTAATATTCTTATTTCTCTTTACCAAATAAATATCTAGTAAAGCATGATCACATCCAACATCTAAACAAAAGGAATTAGCTTTCACTAAATCCCCTATTAATTTTAATCTATCATTTATTTTCATTAGTCAGTTAAAAAGTCCTTTAATTTACGAGATCTAGAAGGATGTCTTAATTTTCTAAGAGCTTTAGCTTCAATTTGACGAATTCTCTCACGAGTAACCCCAAAGATTTGACCTACTTCTTCAAGTGTTCTACATTGTCCATCATCTAAACCAAATCTAAGTCTTAATACTTTTTCTTCTCTTTCAGTAAGAGTTCCAAGTACTCCATTTAATTCTTCTTTTAACATCTCAACAGTTGCATATTCTTCAGGTCCCATAGTTCTTTCATCTTTAATGAAGTCACCTAAATGTGAATCATCTTCTTCACCAATTGGTGTTTCCAAACTAACAGGATCTTGACTAATCTTATATACTTCACGAACTTTTTCAATTGTAATTCCTAACTTTTTAGCAATTTCTTCATCAGTTGGTTCTCTATTTAACTCTTGTGTTAATTGTCTTTGTACTCTAGCTAACTTATTAATTGTTTCAACCATATGAACTGGTACACGAATAGTTCTAGCTTGATCAGCTATAGCACGAGTAATAGCTTGTCTTATCCACCAAGTTGCATAAGTAGAAAATTTATAACCTTTAGTAGGATCAAATTTATCTACTGCTTTCATTAATCCAATATTACCTTCTTGAATTAAATCCAAAAATAACATTCCCCTTCCAACATATCTTTTTGCAATACTAACAACTAAACGAAGATTAGATTCAGCAAGCATTCTTTTTGCTTCCTCATCACCCTCTTCAGCTCTTTTAG
>CACXFY010000161.1 GCA_902767005.1 uncultured Erysipelotrichaceae bacterium | reverse complement strand
TCATTAGACCGATTTATCTTAGTAGTTATCTCTTCTAAGTACTTATAATACTCTAAAGTTTTATCTGATAACTGCATACCTATCACCGGCTACATATTATAACAAAAAAAGAATAGTTTTTCAACTATTCTAGAAATTTCTATCTCTTAAGAATGATGGTACTTCATAATCAACTCCACCAGAGTTATCATCATTGTTATCATCATTATTCTCTTCTCTTAAGATTTCTGTTCTTGGTGGAACATATTCATTATATTCTTGTTCTTTTGCTTCACTTCTTCTATTTCCAAAAACACTTTCAGAAGTAATAGGCATTTCTTTCTTCTTACCTTTATCAAATCCAGTTGCGATAACTGTAACAATTACTTCATCATTTAAGTTTTCGTTAATCACAGAACCAAATATTGTATTAATATCTGTATTTGATGCTGCTCTTACAACTTCGGCTGCTTGTTCAGCTTCAAACAATGTTAAATTAACTCCACCAGTTATATTAATAATAGCATCTGTTGCTCCATCTATAGATTGTTCTAGTAATGGACTAGATACTGCTTGCTTAGCAGCTTCAATTGCTCTATCTTCACCCATTCCTATACCAATACCAATGATTGCTCTTCCTGAACCTTCCATAACAGCTCTAACGTCAGCAAAGTCCAAGTTAACAAGACCAACAACAGCAATTAAATCAGAAATACTTTGAACACCACGACGAAGTACGTTATCTACTTCTTTAAATGCTTCTAACATTGGAGTAGTCTTATCAATTATTTCTCTTAATCTATCGTTAGGAATAACTATTAAAGTATCAACATGTTTCTTTAATTCTTCGATACCAGCTAGTGCATTTTCCATTCTTCTCTTACCTTCAAATGAGAATGGTTTAGTAACGATAGCTACTGTTAAAGCTCCAAGTCCTTGAGCAATTTCCGCAACAATTGGTGCAGCACCAGTTCCAGTACCTCCACCCATTCCTGCAGTAATAAATATCATATCTGCTCCAGCTAAAGCATCTTCTATTTCTTTCTTTGATTCTAAAGCACTTTCTTTACCAATTTCTGGTCTTCCACCAGCTCCTAATCCATCAGTAAGATTTGCTCCTATTTGTATCTTAACATCAGCTTTTGAAGTATTTAAAACTTGTAAATCTGTATTAGCAGCAATAAATTCAACACCTTTAACCCCAGACTCAATCATTCGATTAATAGCGTTTCCTCCACCGCCACCTAATCCGATAACTTTAATCTTCGCTAACTGATCCATTTCTAAAGCACCTAACATACCTCTTCCTCCTTAATTATCGAAAAAGTGACTGAACACTTTACTTATCATATTTTCATTATGAGTAGTTTCTTTATCATTACTAATGGCTTTATTTACTTCTTCTGTATTCACCATGTTGTAACTTTTACCACGTAATGCTAATTTTTCATCAAAATATTGTACTACTCCATATGCTGATGAAAACTTATTGTGTCTAATACCCATAGTCTTAATTTCAGCAACCTTGGCAATGAATCCAAATTCATCATCCACAACATTTTGAAAACCAGCTAATTCGCTTAAGCCACCTGTAATTATTATATAACGTATTTCCCTATTTGTTAAGTTTTTTATCTCATTTTTAGCAAGTTTTAAGATTTCACGAGTACGTGCTTCAACAACCTTAGAAATACCTACTTGACTAATCTCTTTAACCTCTCCATCACCATTAGTAATTTGCATAACTTCATCTTCATCTGCATATAATGCCTTACTAACAGCAAACTCTTCTTTTAACTTTCTAGCGTCATGATTACTAATCTTAAAAATGTAAGAAACATCTTTATCAACATTATAACTACCAACTGGAATAGCACCATTTTTTATCTGTATTCCTTTATTAAATATAGCTATATTAGTAGTCTCTTCCCCAATATTAATAATTGCTCCAACTACATTATCATTACCTTTATTTTTACAACTATAATAATCACCTGTACTAGTATAAGCAATATCTACAGCTTCAATTCCAGCTAACTTTAATACTTCAAGTAATCTATATAAAGGCTCTTTAGGCACAGTACTAACAACTACTCTACTCTTTAATTTAGCTCCCTTTAATCCTTTAGGATCACGAACTTCTTTATTCTTATCTATATGGAAATTAATAGGTGTAACTGTAACTAACTCATCTTCTTTAAACTCTTTTCCCTTTAAAGCAGCAAGTAAACAGTTACTAACATCAGCTCCAACTATTTCATTATAATCAATTACATCTACTTCCCCAGTACATATACTCATACTACTATCTTTAGGACTAACACAAACAATAGCCTTAGTAACATTAAAATCTAACATATCATTAATTTGATTAATTGCGCCACTAACACTACGTACAGCTAACTTAGTATCAATAATTTCACCATTCTTAATACCATTAGATTCCCTACTAATAGAAGCTAATACTTCATATTTATCTGATGTCTTTTCACACACTACTATTTTTACACTATCAGTACCAAGTTCAATACCAGTATAAATATTACCCATAGTATCCACTCCTATCTTTATTAATTATACTATACTTTTTTAATCTTGAAAAGACTAATTACTCTTTATAATAAATATTAAAATCTTCTACTTTTTCTACTAATTGACTATTCTTCATAATATATTCACATAACTCTATATCAAATTGTGAATCAGCCAATCTAGTCTTAAGACCTTTATCTAAATCATTCTTTAATAGTTTGTAAAAATCTATATCTATAAACACATAAGTATCATGTAAATTATTAAATCTATTCTTCATCTTATTAAAACCATTATATCCATAATTACCCTTATGACTAATAGTAAAATAATCCATCTTTTTATCTAATATAATACTATAAAAAGACCCTTTTTCTGCAAATATAATATTATTATCATACTTCTTCATCTTAACTAATATTTTCTTACTCTTATTAAAACTACTTTTCTCACCCATAGTCATATCAAAATGATTAAATGGAGACAACTTCATATCTTTATAAAAAGGTAATCTAACTATAATATTTAAAGCTGTAATTACTATTAATAAAAGATATGGAACATACTTAATATTAATCTTATCTTTATATAAATAAATAATTGGTATTACAAATATTGCTAAAAAATAAGTAAAATGACTATTATCACATATAGGAATGATAAAACCTATACTACCTAATACATAATAAAATAATAATTCTTTCTTATTTTTAAACATCAATATAATAGTAATTATTATTAATATAATACTTAGTATAGGATATATACTAACTCCCAATCTATTATTGCCATTAAAATCAAATAAACCAAGTATTGTTAAATCAACAAATTGATATAAAGATTTAGTAATTAATAAGTATATTAAAAAGATAATTATTGGTATTCCACACCCTATTAATCTTTTACCAATCTTTTTAAAATTCCTAATACCTATTAAACTAAATATTAAAACAGTAAGTCCTATAGAATGCTTAGATAATATTAATAAACCAAGTAGTAATCCTATTAAATAATCACTCTTTTTATTTTTTTCTAAATACATTAGTATTACTACTAATACTAAACAAAAACTATTATAAGTCGGTATAAAAGATCTAAATAATATTAAGCATAGAACTAATAAAAATATAATACTATTTTTACCTAATAATTTATCTATAAAATAAAACATTATCATATAGCAAATAACAAATTCTAATATAAACACGAATAAATTATCTTTAATAAACAAACCGATACTAAAAAGAAAAATAAAGAAAGGAGTCGTAACTAAAGTATAATCTCTATATGGTAATTGACCTAAAGTAATCGCATGACTCATACCATACTCCCAAACAGTACCATAAGTAAGTTCAGCATACATGACAAAAAAACTTATAAAACATAAGAAAACAAATAATAATATAAATTTATAGTTTTTCTTAATAAAATTCATATACTACTCCTTATAATATAACCAAAAACCATCTTTCTCTTCAATTAATTTACTATTATCAATAATATACTTTGTAATATTCTTATTTGTCTGACTATATTTATCATCAGTCTCATAATCAAGTATATTAACTAAAAAATATTGTTTATGCATCTTAGAAATACTCTTAATCATTTTTTCAGTTCCATTATATCCATGATTACCATATAAATAGACATTATAATAATCTATTCTTTTATCATGTGAAACATCATATATTGGTTTAATACCAGAAATAATAATAGGTTTTTTATCTTCGTAATATTCACATACCTTAATCTTTTTAGAAACATTTTTAATACTAATAGTAAAATCCCGTTTCGCAAACAAATGCTTATAACTAGAATCATAATATGCAGAAGATACACCTCTAAATATCATAGCAACATTAAAAACAAATAATTCTAATAATAAACCAATTATTAATATTGTTCTACTCTTATTAACTTCTTTAAAACTAGGTAATAACATATAAACAAAACAAGTAACATAGAACATAAAATGTAATAAATCAAATATTGGAAAAGCAAAGAAAAAAGTAAATATTAAATACAAATTTCTAATACTTTTATTCTTTATATAATAAATAATACTAATTATTAAAAGTACAATTGAAACAATTATCCAAATACTAAATTTACCACCATTAGATGTTCCAAAATCAAATAATCCTAAGAAACATAAATCTATAAAACTATATAGAGCTTTATTTATAATCAAATAAATAATTAAAACTAACCATGGAATCATAAAACCTATAAATCTTTTACCAATCCTTTTAATATCTTTATAATAATAAAACAAAGTTGGTAAAACAAAGAATAATCCGATAGTATGCTTAGATAAAGCACATAGCCCAATAATAAAACCTATCAAATAATCTTTTTTATTATAATTATTCTCTAAGTATAGTAAAACAAACATCATGAATAAACACATAAAATTATATGTTGATGCAAATCCACTAAATTTAAGACCTATCATCGCAAGTAAAACATAATATGCTTTTTTATCGTATTCTTTAAACAGTATATAAAACATTACTGTTATCAAAATACATTGACCAATCAAAAACATAATATATTGATTACTAATTAATAAAAAAATAGCTTGATAAAACATATATAAAGGCGTGCTAATAGTATTAAAATCTAAATATGGTATTTCACCCTTTACTAATGCATAACTAAACATAAAATTATTAAAACCATCTTCATTATTAATATTAAAACCAAATACTAAATATAATAATAATGAAAAAGTAAAAATAAATAGTAATCTAAAAACCATTTTTTTATTCATTATTACCTACTCCTTATAATAAACTACAAAATCATCAAACTTATCTACAACCTTATAATTATCAATAACATATTTTAATATATCTTTATTAATCTGTTGTCTCTTATTTTTCATATTATACTCTTCAGTATTAATAATAACATATACTTGTTTTTCTTTTTTTAATCTATCAATTATTTTTTGAGTACTATGATAACCATTATTACCTCTATTTATTAAATCATAATGAACTATATCTAAATCATTAACAATCTTACTAAAATATGCCCAATGTATAAATAAAACCATATTCTTATCTTTATTCTTTTTAATATATTTAGTAACACTCAAAGTTTCATTATAAATACCATCTGACATAATATAGCCATTAAAATGATTAATATTTCTAAACTTAGGAATACTAAAATGATAAAAGAATAAAAACCATATAATTGGTAAACATACACATAGTATTATCATACTTAGTAATCCTTTTTTCATCTCTACTTTAACACTTAATAAAAGCATAATTATATAAGTAAAACAAACTACTGTTACATGATAAAAATCAAATAATGGAAATGACTGAATTAAAAAGAATAAAAAATAATAATTTAATAAATTCTTTTTATCTCTAACAATTCTAATAATAGTAAGAATAAGTATCATAATAAATACATAAAAATAAATATCTATTACTCCACTATTATGAGAAAAATCAAACATACCTAAAAAACACTGATCAATAAAAGGTATTAATCCTCCTATTATCAATAAATAAATAACAGTAATACTAATAGGTATTAAAAAACCACCTATTCTCTTTAATACTTTTTTGTAATCTTTAAATAAATAATATAGAGTTGGTAAACATAAACATAATCCAACTGTTTGTTTTGTTAAAAAAGCAAGACCAAGTATTAATCCAATTAAATAATCATTACTATTATTCTTTTCTAAATATACTAATAATACCAATTCAAACAATATTAAAAAATTGTAACCAGGTGACATAACTGTCCAAAAAGGTAATGGAACAACAACACTTAATAATACAAGTAATATATAAGCTTTTTTATCCAATAATTTAAAAAGATAATAAAAGAATATAGTAGCTAAAAAAGACTGAAATATATTAAAAACTATATAATGAATACCAAATATTTTTAAAGGTATTGCATATAAGAAAGGTCCAAGTGGTGGAATAATCATATTAAAATCTACATATGGTAATTCACCACGTATTAAAGAATAACTAAATCCATAATTATATACAAAGTCTACAGTAATACCTTGAAAGAATATTTCAAAGCACAAAAAAAAGTAAATAAAGATTAAAACATATTTAAGTATTTCTAATTTATTTACTTTTTTCATCTTATTACTCCTTTATTTGAAAATGATTTCCACTATCTAAATATAGTATACCATGTTTTCCTTCTAATTGTTCTAAAACATCATTATAATAGTTAATCATTTTAAACTTCGTTAAAGTAAGATACACCATATTACCATCATCCATATAAAGTAAGAATCTATCTTTATCATAATCATTTGGTACATATTCAATATCTGATATTTTACCTAAGGTATCTTTTTTTATTTCCTTCATACCTTTTACAAAACTCTTATACTTTTTATCTGGTACATAATTCATAAGTCTCGGTATTCTAAAATCACCAAATTCATCTTCTTTTATTTCTCTACCATCTTCTAATACTATTTTCTTATTAGAATTATTAAAGAATATTGCTTTATTCTCATCTATTTCTAACACAAAAGTATTATAAAACTTCTTCTTTAATTTTGCTTTTTCTATATATGGAGATTTCTCTAATTTCTTATTAACACTATAACTATTAGTAAATACAAAACTAGGATAATCTCTAATACCTGCAAGCTCTAATATATAATCATCATTTAAATAAGTAGTATTTTTAACTATTATATTTTTAACTGGTAATCTTAAATATAAATATACTAAAAAAACTAGTCCAAAGAAAATACCTAGAACTATTAATAAACTAAATACTTTTAACTTTTTCTTCTTTACTAGTTTCTTAGCCATATATTACTCCCAATTTACAAATTCTTGTTCACACTTCATATCAATATTATATTCTTTTAAAACACTATCATGACATAAATCTATTAAGTCTTTAATATCTTTACTAGTTGCATTATCATAATTAATTATAAAATTAGCATGCTTATCACTAACCATTGCTCCACCTATTCTTTTACCTTTTAAACCTATATCTTCAATAAGCTTTCCAGCAAAATTATCTTCTGGATTTCTAAATACTGATCCAGCAGATGGATACTCAAGTGGTTGTGATTCAACTCTTCTCTTTCTTCTTTCTCTAATTACTTCTTCGATAGCATCTCTTTTTCCTTTAGATAATTTAAGTACTACTTCTAAACATATATAACCTGGATGTTTTTGTAAGAAAGAACTCCTATAATGAAATTCCATTTCTTTATTTTCCATAGTAATTATTTTATTATCATCAGTAAGTATTTTAACTGACTCTACAACATATCCCATATCACTTTTATAAGCACCAGCATTCATAAATACTGCTCCACCTACTGTTCCAGGAATACCAGATGCAAACTCAAGTCCAGTAAGACTCTTTTTAGCACACATTAAAGATAATTTAACTAATGAATATCCAGCACCAACTCTAACTCTAAGTTTATTCTTACCAAAAAATTCAATTTTATTAAATTCATTTAATCTAATTAAAATACCATCATATAATTCATCACTAAATAATAAATTAGAACCATTACCAAGTATTTTAAACTTAACATTATTCTCTTTTAATATATTAATAGTTCTAATCAAACAATTAACATTTTTAGGATAAATTATACCTAGTGCTCTACCACCTGCATGATAAGTTGTATATTTCTTGAGTAAAACATTCTTTTCAATCTTACCTAAATTTTCATTTTCAAGTATTTTTATAATGTCCATAAACATCACCTAATAATTCTTTTTATTTCTTCATATATTTTTGTCGCTGAATCAACTACTCCTAAATCCTTACTGGCTTTAGCCATTTTATCATATTCTTCTTTACTATCAAATAATTTATCAATTTCTTTAATAATATTATCTTTATTAAAATCTTTTTCAAGTACTATTCTACAAGCACCATGTTCTTCTAATTCTTTAGCATTCTTATATTGATGATTATTCGCAACATAAGGACTAGGAACCATTATAGCTGGAAGACCAATAGCTGTTATCTCTGCTATTGTACTAGCTCCAGCTCTAGTTACTATTAAATCCGTATCTTTTAATAAATTAATTAAATTATCCATAAATGATACTAGCTTAACATTACTTGGTAATTTAACTCCACGATACTTATCAAAATAAGCTTTACCAGTAATAATAAGTACTTGATAATTCTTATTCTCAAATCCTTTAATAACTTCTTTTAATCTCTCAGTCATAGTAGTAGATCCTAAAGATCCCATAACTATAACTACTAATTTTTTATCTTCAGAAAAACCTAAACTACTCTTCTTAACTTTCTCTGCTTTAATAATTTCTTCACTTCTAGGATTGCCTGTAAGAACAGTTTTCTTTTTATTAAAATAATTAACACTATTTGGTAAAGATACACATATAGTATCAGCAAAACTACTAATAAACTTATTAGACTTCCCAGGTAACGAATTCTGTTCATGTATAAGAATAGGTATTCTTAATTTATGAGCAGCATAAAGTACTGGAGCCGTAATATATCCACCAGCACCAATAACTACATCTGGCTTAAATTCTTCTAATAATTTTTTAGTCTCTTTAACAGCATTTCTAAACATCTTACCAACTTTTATATTACCAACAATACTCTTACTAAGACCTTTCATTTCAAGTCCTACAAACCTAATGCCCATCTTTGGAATAATATCCTTTTCCATTCTATCATTAGTACCGATATATAAAAATTCACTTGTCTTATCTTTTTCTTTAATTTTATTAATAATCGCAACTGCTGGATATATATGTCCACCAGTTCCTCCCGCTACTATAACTGCTCTCATAAAAGACTCCTCCAGTTAAATAGATTATACCATATTTTAACTATCAATTTTCTTTATTTTACAATTATAATTAACACTTGACACTTCTATTTATTCTCTATTTATGTTAAAATAAAGGCGATGAAAGGAAGTATACTATGAAGTCTATTGGAATAATTGCTGAATACAATCCATTTCACAATGGTCATTTATATCATTTAAATACCATTAAAGAGAAATATCCTGATTACACTATTATAGTAGTAATGAATGGTAATTTTACTGAACGTGGAGATGTAACAATAATAGATAAGTGGAAAAGATCTGATATAGCCTTAGAACTAGGTGCCGATTTAGTAATAGAACTACCTTTTCCTTTCGCTACTCAATCAGCAGACTTTTATGCTTATGGTGCCATAACAATACTAGAAAAACTACAATGTGAAAAAGTAATATTTGGTAGTGAATCAAATAATATAGAAGACTTAAAAACAATAGCTGAAACACAAATTAATAATGAAGAATTTGATAAATTAGTAAAAGTATATTGTAAATTAGGTAATAATTATCCTACTTCATTATCACTTGCCTTAGAAGATTTAACTAACAAAAAAATAACTACTCCAAATGATCTACTTGGAATTAGTTATATAAAAACAATAATACAAAATAATTATAAAATTATACCAGAAACTATAAAAAGAACTAATGATTATCATGATAAAGAATTAAACAATGAAATAGTATCAGCTACTGCTATAAGAGAAAGTATAAAAGATAATAAAGAAATAAAAGAATATGTCCCAATTAATACATTAAATAGATTAGATAATCTTCATTATTTAGATGACTACTTTAATTTATTAAAATATAAAATTATAACAGAAAAAAACTTAGATATTTATCAAACAGTACCAAAAGATTTTACTAAGAATCTAAAAGATAATATTAATAATTGTCATAATTATGAAGAATTAATAAACAAATTAAAAAGAAAACATTATACTTATAATATGATAAGTAGATGTCTATTACACATCTTATGTAACTTTACTAAAGAAAAAGCTAATTCTTTTAGAAACATTACCTATATTAGACCACTAAGTATGAATAAAAAAGGTAAAGATTATCTAAATAAAATAAAAAAAGAATTAGATATACCTATAATTAGTAAAATAACTAGAGAAAAAGATCCAATGTTAGAATATGAATTAGAAACTACTAAAATATATGATTTACCATATAATAATAATTTAATAGAATTAGAATATAAAAATCATTTATATAAGGAGGACTTATGATAAAACAAAAGAAACAAGGACAATTAATTGTCGTATCTGGTCCAAGTGGAGCTGGTAAAGATACTATAGTAAGTAAAGTAATAGAAAACAATGAAAATATTTGGTTATCAGTATCCGCAACTTCAAGAAAGCCACGTAAAGGAGAAGTTGAAGGAGTAAACTATTTTTTCTTAGATAAAGAAGATTTTGAAGAAAAAATTAAAGAAGATTATTTCTTAGAATATGCTGAATATGCTGAGAATTATTATGGTACTCCAAAAGAAAAAATAGTCGAAAAATTAGAAAAAGGAATAGATGTAATTCTAGTAATAGAAATACAAGGAGCTCAAAAAGTAAAAGAGTTAATTCCTCATGCTCTATTTATCTTTATCATGCCTCCATCTGAAAAAACATTATTAAATAGATTAAAAAATAGAAAGACTGAAGATAAAGATAAAATAATAGAAAGATTTAATATTGCTTATAAAGAGATAAATGAAGTAACTAAATATAACTACGTTGTAGTAAATGATAAATTAGATGAAGCTGTTGATAAAGTAGAAGCTATTATTAAAGCTGAAAAATGTCGTGTCGATCGTATCGAAGAAATGTTAGTTGCCAATAAAGAA
This sequence comes from uncultured Erysipelotrichaceae bacterium, assembly GCA_902767005.1. The sequence continues at coordinate 480 of CACXFY010000161.1, read as the reverse complement.
GAAGTAATACACGAATTCTTAATGGAAGAAGATTTTGATAACTCAAGTATAGGAGAAAAAATATTAGAAAAGAAATAATGGAGGGAAAATGAAAAGTAATTTAAAAGAATGTATAAATGATTTAGAAAATTTAAAAGAAATAAAAGACAAAGAAAGATTATTAAAGAATTTACTAATTCAAATAAAATTCTTTCAACATGAAAGATTTGTTCATTTATTAGTAACAGTATTTGTAGGTATATCAGCAATACTATTCTTATTAGGATTTATTGCCTTAGAAAATATTGGTTTTGGCGTATTATTCTTAATAACATTATGTTTATTTATACCATATATATTCCATTATTATTATTTAGAAAATGGAGTTCAAAAACTATATAAAATATATTTTGAAATAGAAGAAAAAAAATAGAACACTAAGTTCTATTTTTATATTTCAACAATTCTTAAATTATTAGTTCTTCTAGTTCTACCTAATGG
>CACXFY010000160.1 GCA_902767005.1 uncultured Erysipelotrichaceae bacterium | reverse complement strand
TTGAATGTGGTATTACTATTTCTAATTTTAATGATATTAAGGTTGGAGATATGATTGAAGCATATGAGATGGTAGAGGTAGAAAGATAATTGTCTTTGTATAATTTGTTTATTATTTTAGAATAATTATTTAGTATGAGGTTGTTTTTATACTTACTGTTCCATATGATGAAAAGGTTATTAGCTAAAGTTTTTTAAATTGTGAATTTTTAGTATAAATAGGCTATTGCCTATTTTTTGTTGTGTTTAATATTCTTTTTTAGGAATTTTTTAAAGAGAGTTTGTATTAAAATACTCTTTATTAATTATGTTATTATAGTAGTTATATCTGGTTTATTGTTTTTTTATATAGTTTTTTAAAACAATTTTACACTATCACACTATCCAGCGATTGTCAATAACTTTTGAAAATGTCTTAAAAATTTCTAAACATTAACGGGAAAATTCTTCTCGTTTTTTTCTTTCTTCTTGCTGTCTTTAAATTATTACTTCATTCAATATTGTCAATGGTAAATATATCGCTACGCGACCATTGACAATATTTTCATATCAGTAATGTCTTTCAACTAAGCAAGAAGAAAACTAAATTATAGAAATCTAATTATAACAGTATGTTCCAAAACCTATATGGGTTCTTGCAGCTTGTCTTTCTTGATACTTTTTAAAAGATGCTGCTTTAAATGGATGGGACATGGGTGGTATGTATTTTTTGTTTTCTTTAACAACTGGAACCTCTTCAAAGTTTTTAGAGAATCTTTCATTTCTTGATAATTCTTTAAGTTCTAATATTTGTTCATCAATTGAAACTACTAATGAGCCATCATATGCTTTGATAACTAAACATTCTGTCTTTGGTGAGAAGCATTTTAACTCACCATTTAAAAATGGTTGATAGTATTTATTTTGAAATTTAATTGAATTACCATTATCGATTTTTCTAGGTGTTAAAACAGCTAATGTATAGTTTATTTTTTCTAATGATGGAGCCTCTTCAAAAACAGATTCAAATTTTTTATAATCCATCGCAAATTTTTCATTAAAATTAGGAACAAATACTTCTAATAAATACTTATTTGCTTCTTCTATGGTAGTAATACCATTAAGTTTTAATTCATTGACTAATCTTCCTTGGAATGTACCATTAGTACGCTCTATAAGCCCTTTAGCCTGAGATACAGATGATGTTTCAAGCTCTATTCCTAATTGCTTACAGGCGTAACCATATTGCGTTAAAACATCTTTTTCGCTTGTTCTTTTATCTGGATTTAAAGACATATAATTAAATACGGTTCTATTATCTGTAAAGAATTTATAAGGAATACCATATTTAGTAAGAATTTGGTAGAAGATATGATAATATCCATTTAAAGTTTCTTGATTATCAAACCAAGCACCAACAATGGTAGAAGTAGCCTTATCAATAGCTAAATGTAGACAAGTTTTCTTATCACCAAACCATAAGTGAATAGAGCCATCTTCTTCAATAATTTCTCCAAAGTATTTAGGCTTTTCACCTCTAGGATGAGAATCTTCTAAAGCAATTTCATGATTAATGATTGTTTCAATTTGTTCATCTGACATAGCTAAGTTAATTTTCTTTTCTTTAATTAATCTCTCTTTAGCTGCATTTCTTTTTGTTTTCCTTCTAGCTTTAGGAGAAAGAAATCCAGCTTTAGTTAAAGTAGTATAAATAAAGTTATAAGATACATCTATATTTTCTTCTTTTTTTAAAAATTCTTTAAAATGTTGATAGTTCCACTCTTGATATTTGTTCTTATAAAGTAGTATAATATCCTCGGAGATTGACTTATCCAATGTACTAATTGGCTTTCTGTCGCGATTAACATGTACAAAAGCGGATTTGCCTATCTCCTTATATTTAATAATAAGACGATCAATTTGTCTTCTAGATATACCGAGTTTCTTAGCAGCTCGGTTTTTGTTACCATTATGATCAACTAGTTCTTTAATAACATCATATTTTTCTTGTTCATTCATTCTTAATTCAACCTTTCTCATTTAATATATCACCTCAAGGGATATATTATATATTAATTTTGAGACATTTTCCAAAGTTATTACTTAAGACATTATCATAAATTAATCATAT
>CACXFY010000159.1 GCA_902767005.1 uncultured Erysipelotrichaceae bacterium | reverse complement strand
TTTGCCCCACCAGCTTCAAAAGTACTGTAATATAAATAACCATCATAATAAGAAAAACTTTGAATAGTTTGATTAGTCTTAATATCAAAAGAACTAATTATTTGAAATAGCCCATCTAGTATATATCCTTTTTCTAAATTAGCTATATAATAACTATTATTATCGTTATTATAACTAATAGTATATGGATCTTTTATTCCCTCTACTACAATATCTCTAGTATGTTCTAAAGTATCATAATCAAAGCATACTATTGATACAAAGTCATTAACGCTCTTTAGAAACATTACTTCTCTAGTCCTATTATTATAAGTAATATCATTACCATGTCCAATATTATACTTAATAGTTTTAACTACTTTTTTAGTCTCTCTATCTAATACAATAATACTGTTATCACCAACAGCATCTCCAGTACGCTTACTTTGAGAAAAGAATATATACTTATTAGTAATCTTCATATTTTGTAAAGGCCCACTACCAGTAGACCTATTAATACTAAAAACTTTTTCTAATTCTATCTTAGTCATTAATTCTTTTTCTACACTAGTTAAATTATTAGCATTATTCTTAGCAATTACACAAAATGGAATAAATAGAATAATCAATAATATTATACTCTTTTTCATTTTTAACACCTGTCCATATTATAGCATATCAGCAAGCAAAAAAAAAGAAAGTAAATACTTTCTAAAACTTATCTATATCAATTTTTATATATTTATTATCATGTAAAGCACTACTAGCTTGTACTAAAGTTCTAACAGCGTTAGCAACTTTACCACCTTTACCAATAACTCTTCCCATGTCGTCTTCACTAACTATAACTTGAATAAGCATTACTTTATCATCTTCTGAATCAAATTCTTTAACACTTACTGCTTCCTTATCAACTACTAAAGACTTTACTATTTCTTCTGTTAACTCTACTAAATTCATATTACTTAACCTTCTTTACTTTAGATTCTGCATATTTTTTCATAATACCAGCTTTGCTAAGTAAATTACGAACAGTATCAGTAGGAATAGCTCCATTATTTAACCATTTTAAAGCTACTTCTTCATTAATTTTTACTTCATTGTCTCCAACTGGTTGATAAGTTCCAACTAATTCTAGATATTGTCCTCCTCTAGGTCTTCTGCTATCAGTAGCGACAATTCTATAAGTAGGTCTTTTCTTAGCACCCATTCTTGTTAATCTTAATTTTACTGCCATATTATCCCTCCATTTCTAACTGTATTATATTATATAAAAATACCAAGAAGATGTCAACATTTTTTTGTTAACACTTCTTAGTATAAGTATAACCTTCTTGATTACCATAATCTTCTAAATCAAACAATTCACTAAATACTTTTACTTCTGGTTCATTAATATCTACATGCTTATATATCAAACGACTACATATTACTTTACCATCTTCCTTTAATAATTTATGTAAATTATTTCTAACTGCTTTTAGTTTATCAACATCACCATTACAATACTCAATAATATTGCTCATCATAACATAATCATATTTTCTTTTACTCCTAATATTCTCAAAGAAATTATAATTATTAAATCTTAAGTCATCTAAACATACATCTTGTACAAAATCCACTTTATTATCAAATAATGTTTTACCTTCATTTACTCTATCTTCAAAAAACAGAGTATTTAAATCTATATCTTTAACATAAATCATGTGCCAAAAATGATAAGCATCAAGTTCTTCATCTGACCAAACTACCACTTTATTTAATAATTTAGCTAAATAAGAACGATCTCCATCAATAATGCCATATGGATATAAATCATTATTATAAATAATAGCCCATCTACGTAAATAGTAATAGTATTTTGTTAATCTATTTTTATCAAAAGCATCTACTCTTCTAGCACCTAATAATTTAGGAGTATATATTTGATCACTACTACTAACTACACTTAAAACATCTTTATCTTCAAAATCCAAATCTAAATATATATCCACTAAGTTTTCATTAGCTTGGTAATATAATTGCGAATAGTTATCTAACATTTTGCCATCACTAATTACTTTTGCTCCTAAGTAGTCTCTAAATACATTTCTCTCCATATAATCACTTCTTTCTATAGGCATAACCTATTTCTCTACTAACACCGTTATTATCTCTATAAAAATCTCCAAACTCTATTACTCTGAATCCTAATCGATCAAATATATGCTTTTCATACTCATGATCATATGATAAAGCACTATTCATCATATAACTACATACACATAAACCATCTTTTTTTAATAATCTTTTTAAATTTTCAGATACCATATAATAATCTTCTTTTGAAGTAGTATATTCTAGTATATTACTCATAATAATATAATCATATTTCTTATCAACATCTAATTCATCAAAAATACTTTCGTTATAAAAATCCATATCTTCAGAAGCAACTTTACTTAAATCATTCTTAAATACATTGTCATTATTAATACCAGTATGATAAAACAAATAACCATTTGGAAGTCCATTAGTAATCTTAAAATATTTTAGCCAAAATATTTTAGCGTCCAACTCCTCATCAGTAGCAACTTCCAAATTATAAACAAACTTCCAAATATCGACATCCCCATAATTGAAAAATTTCTCCGTAGGATACTCCATATTCAAATATTTCATTAACCATACTCTTAAATAGTAATAATAAATAGTTAATTTATTAATATCAAAACTATCTACTTT
>CACXFY010000158.1 GCA_902767005.1 uncultured Erysipelotrichaceae bacterium | reverse complement strand
GCATTATTACATGATAGGTTAAAGAATTTTAAGTTTGACATTATAGGTTTTACTAATATTACAGAAGATCATTTAAATATACATAAAACATTAGATAATTATATAAAATGTAAAATGAAATTATTAGAGTTATTAAAGAATAATGGTTATTGTGTTATTAATGGAGATGATGATAATTTACAAAGAATAAAATGTAAACACTTAGTTAAGTTTGGTGTAAACAATAATAATGATTATGTAATTAAAAATGTAATATATGATAAAAATGTAAATTTTAATGTTAATGATAGTTTAATTAAATCTCCATTATTCGGCATTTATAATGTTTATAACGTTGCGATGAGTTATGTTATTTCTAAAATATATGGTGTTAAAGAAAAAGATATAATTGATAAGATTAGTAAAATTAAAAATATTAGTGGTCGTAGAGAAGTACTTAATTTTGGACAAGAGTATACTATTATTCTTGATTATGCACATACTTATAATGGTATTTTAAATATATTGGATAGTGTTAGTAATTATAAAGACATTATTGTTGTTACTGGATGTGCTGGGGGAAGAGAGAAAGAAAAGAGAAGTAAAATAGGTAAAATGATACTTGATAAATGTAATACAGCTATATTTACTATGGATGATCCAAGATATGAGAATGTAGATGATATCATTGATGATATGGTTAAAGATAGTAAAAAGTCATATATTAGAATTATCGATAGAAAAAAGGCTATTTATAAAGCATTTAGTATAGCTAAAAAAGGTAGTGTAGTATTAATACTTGGTAAAGGTAGAGATAATTATATGGCTATTGAAGATAGAAAAGAAGATTATAATGATTATGATGTTATAGAAAAGTACTTTACGTAAAAATAATAATTATTAATTGTTTGATTAATAATTATTTTTTTTTATTTGATACAATAATAGTGGTGAGTGTTATGCAATGTCCTAAATGTGGTAATAAAGTTAGTGAGGGTTCTAGATGTTGTCTTCATTGTGGAACAATGATGGAACAAGTAATAGCTGCTAACCAAAATGGAGCAGTTAATCAGCCTACTAATGGTTTTACACAACAAACTAATAATTTTAATTCGGTAAATCAACCACAACAACCTATGCAACAAAATATGCAACAACAAGGCTATGTTCAACCAACAGGAATTGTTCAACAATCAAGTGGTAGAGATGATAAAATAAAGGAATATTACAAATACTATTTTGGTAAAAGTTATAATAAAGTAATAAATTCTAATTTTTCACTTGGTACATTTTTCTTTAGTCCTTTATGGTTATTAGGATATAAATTGTATTCTCAAGCAGTTTCTTACTTTTTTACTATGTTAGCTCTTGATGTAGTATCTTTTTTAATATTATTTTTTGGTGCTATTCTTCTTGGGCCTTTAGTATCTGTTATTTCTTTAATCTTTTTTATAATTATAATTGTAATATCTGTTAGATATGCAAAAAGTTTCTATTCAGATCGCTTAATGAAAGCAAATAATGATATTAGAACTATTATGAATAATACAGAAAATGAAGAAGAAAGAATAAGAATGTGTAAAGATGCTGGAAAACCAATTTATCCAATATTATTCTTAGTAGCGCTTCCTTGGATTCTTGCTTTAGTCGCTATAGTGTTATCAATTTTCGGATCTGTTCACTCAACTACTTTAGTTATTGATAATTCAAGAAAAGATTCAGTTGTAGATAAGGCACGTGAGTATATTTTTATAACTAGAAGTGACATACTATCTGGAAAAGTTGTTCCAGTTGATGGCAGTAAATTTGAAGATAAACATGCATATTATATGTTGATAGATACTTCTAAAGATAGTAAAGAATATGTTTATAATGAATATAACTCTTCTTCTGATAATAATAAGGGAATAGTAATTTTTGATTATGGTAATACTAGTAAATCATATTTTATTTGTTTAGATACTTCTTTTGGTTCTAATTATAATGTGTCTGAAGATGGATATCCTATTTTTGAGGCGAATATAAAAAGATCGGTTGTCGAAAAGAATAGAACTTGTGATATTAAACAAACAATAAAAATGTATAGAGCTAAACAATTAGTATATAAAGATAAATAAAAGTGCTTAAAAGCACTTTTTTGTTTACTTGACAACTATGTAAAATAAAACTAAAATAGAGTTAGATTATGTCTAATAATCTAGATGGAGGTAATTATGAATAGTATAGTAATCTCCATTTTACTTGTTGTTGTAGGCATCGTTGTAGGTCTAGTAGGAGCTCTTATTGTTAATAGTTTAAGAGGCAATATGGCATCTAAAAAAGCTGATAGTTTAATCAATCAAGCTAAAAAAGAGATTGAAAAGCTAAAAAGAGATGCAGCTATGGAACAAAAAGAAGAAGCTCGTAAAATGAAAATGGATTTAGATAAAGAAATTCGTGAGAAGAAAGATGAAATAAAGGAATCTGAAAATAGATTACTACAACGTGAAGCTAGTATTGATAAGCGTGATGAAATGTTTCAAAAACGTGAGGCTGGGCTAGATGAACGTGAAGAAAAATTAGAATCTCGTCAACTAGAAATCCAAGAAGAAAAAAGTAAAGTGGAGGAAATTAAGAAAGAACAACTTGATTTACTTGAAAAAATTTCAGGATTTTCCAAAGATAAAGCTCGTGAATTAGTTATGAGCAAAGTTAAGGAAAATATGTCTAAAGAAATAGCTGAGTATATTAAAGAAAGAGAAGATGAGGCTAAACTAGAAGCAGATAAGACTGCTAGAGAGTATATTGTTACTTCTATGCAAAGATATGCTGCTGATATAGCTAATGAACAAACTATTACAGTAGTTGATTTACCTAATGATGAAATGAAAGGTAGAATCATTGGTCGTGAAGGTAGAAATATTCGTACTATTGAAGCAATTACAGGAGTAGACTTAATAATTGATGATACTCCAGAAGCAGTAGTATTATCTAGTTTTGATCCTTTAAGAAGAGAAATTGCTCGTGTTACTTTAGAGACATTAATTAAAGATGGAAGAATTCATCCTACAAGAATTGAAGAATTATATGATAAAGTATGTAAGGATATGCATCAAAAGATTACTGAGTTTGGTAATGATGCTATTATAAGACTTGGACTTACTAAATTTGATCCAGAATTAGTTGAAACAATCGGTAAATTGCATTTTAGAACTAGTTATGGACAAAATGCTTTAGCTCATTCAATTGAAGTAGCTGAATTATCTGGATTAATTGCTGGTGAATTAGGAGAAAATGTAAATCTTGCTAAAAGAGCAGGTCTTTTACATGATATTGGTAAAGCGATTGATCATGAGGTTGAAGGTAGCCATGTAGAAATAGGTGTAGATATTGCTAAAAAGTATAAAGAGAATGATACTGTAATTAATGCAATTGCGTCACATCATGGTGATACTAAAGCTACATCTACAATATCTGTTATAGTTGCTATTGCTGATGCATTATCAGCTAGTAGACCAGGTGCTCGTAATGACACTTTAGAAAACTATATTAAGAGACTTACTGAGTTAGAACAAATTGGTAATGACATCGATGGTGTTGATACTACTTATGCTTTACAAGCTGGTAGAGAATTAAGAGTAGTTGTTAAACCAGAAGAAGTAGATGATGCAGAAGCTCATAGAATAGCTCGTGATGTAAAAGAAAAGATCGAAGCTAATATGAAATATCCTGGGACAATTAAAATTACTGTTGTTCGTGAAACAAGAGCACAAGAAGAAGCTAAATAACTTCTTCTTTTTTTGTTATTATTTTTAATTTTAAGCGAATAATATAGTAGGAGATGATTATATAAATAACAGATTTTATTGGCTGGTTGGTAGATTTATAAATGATCATTATAATGATTGTGAAAATATACTAGATAAGTGTTCTACTTATTTTAGTTATTATTTTGGTAGTAGTAATTATAATAGGAATTATATTAGGAAAATGTATTTATTTTATAATACTTATCCTATTTATACTTCTAATTTAGATAAAATAAGTTGGAAGCAGCATTTATTATTACTTAGTATAAATAATAGAATTGAACGATATTTTTATTATAAGTTATCATTATTCTGCAAAAGTAATTATGGAGAACTTAGATATTTAATATATTTAGATATTTTTAATAAATTAAAAAGAGACAATTATTGATTGTCTCTTTTGATATCTAATATTATTGGTAATATTATTGGTCTTCTACCTGTTAGTGTATTTATGAATGGATAAAGTGCTTCTGTTATATCTGTTTTTAATGTTGCGAATGTTGTTTTGTTATCTGCTAAAGATGATTTTATGGTTTCCTCGGCTTTATCTTCTATTTTATGTATTAGTTCTTCATTTTCATTAACTAGAATAAAACCGCGAGTAGTAATATTAGGTGTAATTAATAATTCTCTTTGTTTCATATTAACATTTACTATTACTACTAATATTCCGTCTTTAGCCATTATTTGTCTATCTTTTATAACAGCGCCACCTATTTCTCCAATTCTATTACCATCTACATATATATCTTGTCCAGAATAACTTTCTGATTTAGTAATAACATGATTTTTTAAGGTAAGAGTATCACCATTCTTAAGTATGAAAGTATTCTCTTTAGGAATACCACAATTAATACCAATAGATGCTTGTTTCTTTAGCATTCTATAATCACCATGGAATGGCATTAAATACTTTGGTCTTAATAATCTAATCATTAATTTTATTTCTTCTTCATTAGCATGTCCTGAAGTATGTAGATCTTGTAATACACTATTAGTATATACTTTAACACCTTTTAAATATAATTTATTAATTGTTTTAGATATACTTAAAGCATTTCCTGGAATAGCAGAAGATGAGAATATAACTACATCATCTGGTCTTAATTTGATTTGTTTATGTGTACCATTTGATATTCTTGATAAGGCCGCTAATGGTTCACCTTGAGAACCAGTACATAATAAGCATACTTCACTTGGTTTTAAGTTATTTGCTTCTTCTGCAGATATTAATAATTCTTTATGTTCAATATATCCTGCATTTAGTGAAATATTAATATTGTTTTCCATACTTCTACCAAATATACATACTTTACGATTATGTTTATAACATGTTTCAAATATATGCTTTACTCGATAAATGTTAGAAGCGAATGTTGCGATTATGATACGTGATGTTTTACATTTATCAAACATTTCTCCTAAAGTTTCATCAACTACTGATTCAGAATTTGAAAAACCTTCATTTAAGGCATTAGTTGAATCTCCTATTAGAAGATCTACTCCTTCTTCTCCTAAAGTAGCCATTTTATATAAATTAGCCATTGGTCCGATAGGAGTTAAATCAAATTTATAATCTCCTGTAGTACAGATACGTCCATCAGGAGTTTTAATACTAATTCCATGAGAATCTGGTATAGAGTGTGTTACTCTAAAGAATTCTACTTCTATTTCTTTAAATTTTAGTTTAGTGTCTTCGGTATAGACAAATAAATTGTCATATCTAATGTTTCTATCTTGTAGCTTTACAGCTATTAATTCTTTAGCGTGATTAGGCGCATAGATAGCAGGTATATTTACTTGTTGAAGTAAAAAAGGAATACTACCTATATGATCTTCATGACCATGTGTAATTAATAGTGCTTTAATTTTATCTTCGTTTTCTTTTAAGAAAGTAAAATCTGGTAAAACATAGTCTACACCCATTAGTTCACTTTCTGGAAAACTAACTCCGGCATCAATAATAACAATCGCGTCTTTATGCATTACACAATACATATTTTTCCCGACTTCTCCTAAACCACCTAAAACAATTATTTTTGTTTCATTGGTTTCTTTATTGTTCATAAAATCTCCTTTCTTTTATTAATAAAGAACTAACGTAAAGATTATACTATAAAATATTTTGTTTGTCTATTATTTACTGTGTGAAAATAGTGTAAATATGGTATAATAACACCAGGTGATATTATGGGTTTATTTAGCAAAATTAAAGACATGTTCAAAAAATATGATGATTCTGAAGAAACTAAAGAAGAAAATGTTGAAGAAGTAGAAGAAGTAGAAGATTCTGAAGATGAAGTTGCCGAGGAGGAGACTCAACAAGAAGAAGTAGAGGATATAGAGGAAGAGGAAGAATCTGAAGAAGAGGAAGAACCTGAAGAAGAGGAAGAATCTGAAGAAGAAGAGGAAGAATCTGAAGAAGAGGAAGAATCTGAAGAGGAAGAGCCTGGAGAAGAGGAAGAATCTGAAGAAGAAGAGGAAGAATCTGAAGAAGAAAAAGAGGTTAAGAAAGAGAAAAAAGGTTTATTTGGATTTGGTAAGAAAAAGACTAAAGAAGAAATCTTTGAAGAAGAGAAGAAGTCAATAAAAATATATGAAAAGGGTCTTACTAAGAGTAGAAGAGGATTTGTTAGTAAGCTTGCTAATTTAACTAATAAGTATACTAAAATAACTGATGAGTATTTTGAGGAATTAGAAGAAATACTTATTATGGCTGATATTGGTGTTAATACTGTAATGGAGTTTATTGATAGATTAAGAGATAGAGTTGATAAAGAACATATTAGTGATCCTTCAGAATTAAAAGAAATTATTGTAGATGAGTTATTTATTATATATGTTAATGATGAAGTATTAACTAATAAGATTACTTTTAATGAAAATGGTCCAACAGTAGTACTATTTATTGGTGTTAATGGAGT
>CACXFY010000157.1 GCA_902767005.1 uncultured Erysipelotrichaceae bacterium | reverse complement strand
GCTATTCACTCTGGGCTTAGTGATGGGGAAAAATATGATGAGTATAGAAGAATCGCTAGAGGAGAAGCAAGTATTGTAATAGGAGCTAGAAGTGCAGTATTTGCACCACTTGATAATATAGGAATAATTATTATTGATGAGGAACATAGTGATTCTTATAAACAGAGTGATCCTAATCCAAGATATGATGCAATTGATATAGCGAAATGGAGAAGTAAATATCATGATTGTCCTTTAATACTTGGTAGTGCTACTCCAACTTTAGAGTCTTTTGCTAGAGGTCAAAAAGGTGTTTATAAGTTACTTAGTTTACCTCATAGAATAAATGGTAAGAGTTTACCAGAAGTAATAATTGTTGATATGAATAAAGAAATAAGAAAAAGTAGTGGGCATTTTTCCCCAATACTTGTGGATAGTATAGAGAAAAGATTAAAACTTGGTGAACAAGTAATATTACTTCTTAATAGACGTGGTTATGCTTCTTTTGTTTCTTGTAAGAACTGTGGATATACTTTTAAGTGTCCTAATTGTGATATTACACTAACTTATCATAAGAGTAGTAATACTCTTCGTTGTCATTATTGTGGACATGGTGAAAAAGTATTTACTAAGTGTCCAGAATGTGGAGAAGAATCTTTAAATGATTTAGGTGTTGGGACACAGAGAATTGAAGAAGAGTTACATAATTTATTTGATTGTAAAGTACTTAGAATGGATTTTGATACTACATCTCATAAAGGTAAGCATGAAGAAATGATTAATGCTTTTAGAGAGAAAGAATATGACATATTACTTGGTACACAAATAGTTGCGAAAGGATTAGATTTTGATAATGTTACTTTAGTGGGAGTGATTAATGCAGATACATCACTTAATATTCCAGATTTTAGAAGTAGTGAGAATACATTCTCATTACTTAGTCAAGTAGCTGGTAGGAGTGGAAGAAGTACTAGAGAAGGTCAAGTAATAATTCAGACTTATAATCCAGATCATTACGCTATTAGTTATACTAAAAATCATGATTATTTAGGTTTCTATAAGCAAGAAATGATGATTAGAAGAAGTTTAAAGTATCCACCTTATTATTATTTATGTAATATTAGAATGAGTGGTAAGAATAGTGATTACATATATACTGAAGCTTTAAAAATAAAGAGAAGTATGGATAGGAATCTTAAAAATACTATTATTCTAGGTCCTTCTACAAGTACTATATTTAAACTTAATAATATATATCGATATAATATTATTTTAAAATATAAAGATGTACGAGAAGTTAGAGCTTTATTAATAAAGATAATTGATCATTATAAAGGAAATAATAAAATAAAAATTGATATTGATTTTAATCCAAGAGGAATATAGTAAAATATAATGTAAAAGATTGACAAGTTGATGTCAATCTTTATTTATTTTACACTTTTTATGATAAAATATAGATAAGATAGAAGGTGTGATTATGAATGATAATAGTAATTTAGAAGTTAACAAAAAGAATAGTGAGGATTATGAAAACTTAATGAAACAATCTTCTACTGATGTTGATCGTTATTATTGGGATAGAGGAAATCCTACTATAAAGATTTTTCTATTAGTTCTTTTGGGTATAATCGTGATTGGTGCGATAGGTATCTTTATTTGGGCTGGAGTTTTTTAAAAGTATTTAATAATTAATTTATATTGGAGGTGATAGTGTGATAAAAGAATATCTTAGAAGAGCAGATATTAAAAAGCTTATTGATAATATTTCTATTAATGATAGATATTATCAAAAAACTAATGAAGTTTCTTATGTCTTTTTAGGTATTGATGATAAGAATAAAGCTCTTTATATTTTATATGACGCACTATTAAAATATAAATTGATTATTGATGATGTATTTAGTTTAGATTCTTTTGTAGAACAATTAGATTTGTTATTTAGAAAACTTAGTGATTTTAATGATATTATACTTGGTATTAATAAATTAATAACTAGATTATGTATTAAGAAATTAAATATTGGTAATACTGATACTTTCTTAAATAGAAAATTATTATTAGATTATATTTATAATGCATACATAATTAATGGATATTATATACATGGTTTTAGTTCAGTATATAAAGATAAAATAAGTGTATATGGATTTGATACTGAGGAATATGAAAATTATTATAATGAATTTATAGAAGTAAATAGAATATTTAGTAAATATAATATTATTAATGTAAGTGAAAAAGATTTTAATAAAAAAGAAATATACTTTACTGATAGTTTATTATATGGTTGTTCTTCTAGTATGAGGGGACCAATGTATTTATTTAATATTATTAGTAATAGTAGTATAGATAAAAAAATAGATAGTAATGCTTTGGTAAGAGATGATTATAAAGCATGTATTAAGAATTTAAAGAGAATCTTCTTTGTATATGATTTTAGTGATAGTGATAAGAAGTATGTACTTGATGTAGTAGAAAAAGAATGGGAATTATTACATAGAGTAGATAAAAAAATAGATTTATTACTAGTTAAGAGAAGACTATTTAATGTTAGTGATAATATTAATATTAATCAATTAGCTGAAGATGTAGATTTAGATATTAATGAAGCTGTTGATGATATTATGTATCCTAGAAATAACAGAATAGCTTTTAATAGTAAGTTATCTACTGAAGATTTTGAAATATT
>CACXFY010000156.1 GCA_902767005.1 uncultured Erysipelotrichaceae bacterium | reverse complement strand
GACTTTAAAGAAGAAAAAACTATTATTGTCGTAGATAAAACAAATATCTATAAAGACTTTAAAAGTGAATTTTTACGTATTGCTGATTTTCAAGTAGCAAACTATAAAATTAATAAATTTAATAATATTGATATTTTAAAAGAAAAAGTAAAACAAGATTCTAATACTATTGGAGTAGAATTACTAGAAGATAAAGATAGCTTTATTAAAGCTAATATTTATAGTTTCCAAGGTATATCTAATGTTAATAAAAGTATTATTCTAGCTTCTTTAAATAATATAAAGAAAGAAAAAGCTCTGAAGAGTTATGGAATAAGTCAAAAGAAATTAAATAAAATAGAAGAAGATGTTCAATTAAAAACAATCGTTTTATCAGAAAAAAGTATTAATGAAAATAAAGATGTTTCTTCATCAATACTAGTATTAATATTTGTTGTACCATGTTTCTTCTTAATAACTACTTTAATTCAAATGATAGGTTCAGAAATAAATGAAGAAAAAACTACAAAAAGTATGGAAATAATTATTTCTAATGTACCAGCTAAAGATCACTTAATATCAAAAATTATTTCTTGTACTATCTTTACTTTCATTCAATTACTATTACTTGCATCATTTATTTTAATAGCCATTGCTTCTCATTCTGGTGGAGTTGGTACATTATCTACCTCTTCTACTGAAGGTTTTGCAACTTCTATAATTAATAACTTAATATCATCTAATTTTATTAGTATGACAATTACTTTATTACCAATATTATTTATATCATTTGTAATTACCTTAATTACTTATGCTTTAATAGCTGGTGTTTTAGCCTCAATGACTACTAATATAGATGACTTTCAACAATTACAAACACCAGTTATGCTAATAATATCTATCTCCTTTTATATAGCTTTATTAGCAGCTTTATTTGAAGGATCGTTATTTATTAAAGTAATGTCTTACGTACCACTAATAAGCTTTATGGTTGCCCCTACTCTGTATATGTTAAATCAAATATCAATAGTATCTGTAATAATATCAACTATTATTCAGTTATTATTCTTAATAATTATTTACTATTATGGAATAAGAATATATCGTGTAGGAATCCTAAATTACTCTGGCGATCACTTATGGAAAAAAATACTAAAAGCAATCAAACAAAAAAAGGCTGTATAGCCTTTTTATTTTTTATCTTCATTAATAATTTTATTAATATCTCTTTTAGTAACAAATACTACTTTATCACTAAACTCTTCTAGACCTTTAAGTTTTTTCTTTTCTTTTCCATAATAAGAATTAACAGTAGAAACAAAATAGAAAAACTGTTTAATAGTTGGTGGATGATTATATGTCTCTTTTCCTAATCTTTGCTTTAACCATCTTTTAGTAACTCGTAAATAAGACTTTAATCTAGATAATTTAATATAATAAATGATATCGGCATCTACTCTTCCTTGTTTGAATTTTTCTCTACCAACATCTTCCATTATCCAAGACTTATTCTTTAGTATTTTATTAAATATTTTTAAAGCTTCTTCATCACTTCTTTTAACATTTCCATGTTCATCATCCCAAGATACTTTATCAAGTTCATATCTTTTAATATTATATTTCTCTGCTAATTTTTTAGAAAAAGTTGTCTTTCCACTTCCAACTGGTCCAATTATATATATTTTCATAAATCACCTTATTTAGTATAAACTTTTACTTTTCCTAAATCTTTATTCTCTAAATCAAAACTATCATCTTTAGTTAGTTCTTCTAAATACCTAAAACTAACTTTATTATAAAAATGTCTCTTTTTTCTTTTTGAATCTAATTGTGCATAAGACCCAACTAGACTCTCCCCACAGTCATTTCCTTCATAGAATAACATAGCGCTTGGTACCACAATATGTTTAGCTTCCTTTAGATTACCACCATCAATAACACTACCTTGATCAACAAATATTTCTGGTAAATCATAGTATAGTAATTCTTCTCTTAAGTCTTTTTGAACACTTAGATAATAGTCTCTAATTTCATCATACAATTTATCAAGATGCTTCTTTAATTCAATATAAGCTCTTACTTCTTTATCATCTTTTAATGATTTTATTCTTTCTAAGTAATCTTCTTTTTCATAATCTTCACAATATTTTAGTTTATCACATGCATAGATATATTTACTAACATTCCAATAAAGACTTAAATCAGACATTCTTTTCTTTATTTGTAAAATAACAATTTTATTATGTTTTAATCTTTCTCTTTTTTCTTTTATTTCAAGTGCATCAATTAACTCTTTTAAATCAGACATAATATCACCTCATATAATTATTATACGAGTATAACATAAAATAAAAAAAAAGACTATAAAAAGTCTTATGTTCTTGCAACTGTAATACTTCCATGATTACCTGGGGCTGCAAACCAATTATCTAAATCTTCTGGAGTATATTCAACTCCTGAAGCTAAAGCTGGATCTCCAACAGATGAATCATTAGCATAAACATTTCCATTAGAAGTTTTATAAAATGTAATATAATGTCCATCATAATAATCATAACTACCATTATTACGTTTAAATATATTAGCTCCTCCTGAAGAAGAAACAACTACTTCTCCTTTATTTAAATGATCATATAATTCTTCCTTAGAATTAACATTTTGTACTCCAGTAACTTTTATCTTATCAGATAATCCATGATCATTAACCCAAGTTTGTGCTTGATCACTTCCACTAAAGCCAATAGCTTCAGAATAGCTACCATAATTAGCCCATTCTTCAGCATTATTAGTATATTTATTATCACCTAGTGCTGTATTAACCGCAACCATAAATGCTGTCATTCCACAGTTCTCTCCATTTTGTTGTACTTGCCAATATTGTTGACCATTTGCTGCTCCTGCCGCAGCTGAATTTGGACTTGCACTACCACCTATCGAACCACCAGATAGTGATGTGGCATCTAACTTAGAAGATGAAGCCGCAGTAAGAGATGCTTTTATTTGTTCAGCAAACCCTTCTTTAGCAGTCTTGTATTCAGTAACTTTACCTTCCCAAGTTGATTGG
>CACXFY010000155.1 GCA_902767005.1 uncultured Erysipelotrichaceae bacterium | reverse complement strand
TTTCTTACATCCTCTAAATAAAGCAATTATTTTAGAAGGAAAAGATACAACAAACTTATTATAATCAACTACTGTATCATTATAAAACTTAATAGCTCCCACAATATTCTCTTCATTATCAGTTAATTCTTTTAATATCTTACTAAGAGAATCACTCTTTAACAATTTTTCATTATTATCTAAAGTCTTAAACAACTCGTTGTAGCAACTCTTTAATAAGTTATGACTATCAAAACTATCTTCTTTAAAAGACTCATAAGTACCTAACTCTTCTAAAAATTCTTCTACCTTTAACTCTTTTTTTACTATCGGTCTCGTTCTTTCTAATAATTCATATTTTTTATCTAAATATAAAGAAATATCCTCATTTGCTTTCTCGATTTTAATTTTAATAAAATTAATCTTATTATTACCAATTACTATTAATATAGATATAATACCAATAATTACTATTATTCCTAAAATATACTCTATCATATACTAACCTCCAATACTAATAAGATTATATCAAATATCTATAAAAATAAAAAGATATAAGAAATAACAATTTTTATAGTAAAAAACAAAGAAATATGATATAATCTAATAGAAATTTTAAAGGAGGCAGTTTCTATGTCTAAGAATATGTTACAAATTACAATTCATTCTAATTACGTAAAGAATTCTTATGAAGTAGAAGGAACAATAGAAAATAATGAAATTACTTTTATTGAACCAGATACTAATAGTAGGACTGTTTTCAATATGGAAAAAGAAACTATTTCACGGAGTAATAATGAATTAGATATGATTTATGACTTTAATAAAGGAGTAGGTTATGTCTTCGTTAGAGATTTAAAAAATAGAATAGATCTAACTATAAAAGTCTTAGAAAAAAGCATTAATACTTCAAATATTTATATAAAATATAGTATTAATGAAGAAGAATTTGAATACAAAATAGAGGTGAAATAATGAGTTTAATAAAAGAATTAACTAATGATATAAAAAGTATTATTAATAAAGCAGGATATGAACTAGATAGCTTTATACTTCAACCATCTGGTAGAAGAGATTTAGGTCAATTTCAAATAAATGACGCTATGTCTTTAGCAAAGACTTATCATAAAAGTCCTCATGTAATAGCTGAAGATATAGTAAAAGAATTAGAAAAAGATAAAAGATTTACTAATATTAATATAGCTGGACCTGGTTTTATTAATATATCACTAACAGCTGATTACTTAGTAGAATTAATGAATAAAGTAAATGAAGATATAAATGTCTTAATAGATAAAAAAGAAAGTAAAAAAGTAATAATAGATTATGGTGGAGCAAATGTTGCAAAAGCCTTACATGTAGGACACCTAAGAAGTGCTAATATTGGAGAAGCTATTAAAAGATTAGCACTATTACTTGGATATGATGCACTAGGAGATGCTCATTTAGGAGATTATGGAAGACCATTAGGTTTTGTTATAAAAGAAATAAAAGATATGTATCCAGATCTTCCATACTTTGATGAGTCATATGAAGGAGACTATTCTGAAGTAGAATTACCAATTAGTAATGAAGACCTAGAGAGAATATATCCACTAGCATCAAGTAAAGCAAAAGAAGATGAAGACTATCTAGAAGAAGGAAGAATAATAACAGTAAAGATTCAACAACATGAAAGAGGTTATTATGACTTATGGAAAAAGATTGTTGATATATCAAAAGCAGATATAAAAGCAACTTATGAAGATTTAAATGTCCATTTTGAAATATGGAATGGTGAAAGTGATGAAATGGAATATTTTGATGAATTAAATAAGATTTATCAAGATAAGAACATCTTAAAAGATAGTGAAGGAGCTAAAATAATTGAAGTTGCGACAGACGAAGATAAAGCACCAATGCCACCACTATTATTTATTAAATCTAATGGATCAGCATCATATGAAACAACGGATTTAGCAACTATCTTAGAAAGAAAAAAGAATTATGATCCAGAAGAAATATGGTATGTCGTAGATGGAAGACAATCACTTCACTTTGATCAAATCTTTAGAGCAACAAGAAAAGCAGAATTAGTAGATGATGATGTAGTATTAGAACATATTGGTTTTGGTACTATGAATGGAAAAGATGGAAAACCATTTAAAACTAGAGATGGCGGCATAATGACTCTAAAACAATTAATTGATTTAGTATATGAAGAAACATACAAGAAGATATCAAATGAATCAATCAAAGAAGATGAAAAAGATGAAGTTGCTAAAAAAGTAGCTATAGCTGCTTTAAAATATGCTGACTTATTACCATTTAGAGGAACTGATTATGTCTTTGAAGTAGAAAAGTTTTCTGATTTAGAAGGAAAGACTGGACCATATTTACTATATTCAACTATTAGAATGAAGTCTTTATTAAATAAAGCAAAAGACTTAAAACAAGACAAAATGTCTAAAATTAGTTCTTTAACAGAAGAAGATATAGCACTAAATGTCTTAAATCTAACTTCTGTTTTAGATAAATCATTAGAAGCAAAAGCTTTAAATGAAATAGCGGAATATTTATATAAGATTACATCTTTATATAATAAATTCTATGCTGAAAACAAAGTATTAACTGAGGGGGATGAACAATTACAAGAATCATGGTTAGTATTGACTAAAATAGTACACAAAGTAAACACACTATTGTTAAATCTTTTAGCAATCGAGATACCTGATAAAATGTAATAATAATTATGGAAAAACAAAGTTATAGTAGTATTCAAGAAGGAATATTACAAGATTACAGTAAAATATCTAAGAAAAGAATAAAAAAGGAAACAAAAGAAGAAGAAGGAAATAGACTTATAGAGAAATATTTATTAAGTACTAGAGAACAATTAGTAGTATTATCTTCAAAATATGATAAACACTTCATGAATGATGTTATTAATTCAATATTTGAAGATGAAACAGAAATTAAAGTAGGAAATAAATATTTAAAAGTAAAAGAAATATTAACACAATTCATGCCAAAAGACGAAGTTATAGTTAAACATATAAAACCATATATAGAAACATATATTCATATGTTTAAAAGAATTGATAGTCTTTATAAAGAAGAATATGAAGCTTCTGGTCTAGATGGAATTATATATATAACTAATCTATTACCAGAAATATTATATAATTCTCAACAAGCTTATAATATGCCAAAAGAAGACTTAAATAGCCAAGTTGATTTAATAAAAAGAATGCTTGCATTTAAGTATAATATTTATACAAATAGTGACGA
Source organism: uncultured Erysipelotrichaceae bacterium (assembly GCA_902767005.1). The sequence goes on along the minus strand of CACXFY010000155.1, from coordinate 2,794 downwards.
AATAAAAGAAATAGAAGACTTCAACGAAGGTATAGAACAAGGTATATTAAAAGAACAAGAAATAGCTAAAAAAGAGTGGAAGTATTTCTTACCACGTATAAAATAAAAAAAAGTATTGTATTTATAATAAATATATGTTATAAGTTTACTTGTGAAATTTATTAATGACTGGAGGCTTTATCATGAGTCTAAAGAAAATGAAAAAAGAAGAACTAGAATTATTATCCAATAAAGATATTGCTTATATGATTTTAGAAGATAGAAAAAGAACAATAAATACAGCTGATTTATTCAAAAAAATAATTGATTTGTTAGAATTACCAGAATCAACTTTTGAGAAAAAAATAGCTGATTTCTATACAGCATTATCTACTGATAAAAGATTTATCTTATTAGATGATGGTCGTTGGGATTTAAGAAATCGTCATTCTTCAGAAAAAAGAGTTAAATATACATCAGATGAAGAAGATGATGAAGAAGAGGAAGAATTAGAAGAAGATACAACCGAAGAAGAAATAGAAGAAGACGAATTTGATGATACTGATGATGATAGTTATCAAGATGATGATACTAATGAAGATTTAAAAGATTTAGTAGTTATCGATGAAGATGAATTAGAACTAGAAGAATAATCTAGTTTTTTTCTTCTTTAATTTATGTTATAATAAGGACGTTAAATGAGGTGAAACAAGTGATAGAGAGATTAGAGGCAACATTACAAAAATATGAATCATTAGAACAAGAATTAACAAAACCAGAAGTTTTATCAGATATAAAGAAAACTAAAGAGTATTCTAAAGAAATGGCTAATCTAGAAGAAATAGTAAATTGCTACAAAAAGTATAAAAAGATCTTAAATGATATAGAAGAAGCAAAAGAAATGATAAAAGATCCAGAATTAGGAGAAATGGCTAAAGAAGAATTAAAAGATTTAGAAGAAGAAAAAACTAAGTTAGATGGAGAATTAGAAATATTATTAATACCAAAAGATCCTAATGATAATAAGAATGTCGTAATGGAAATCCGTGGAGCAGCTGGTGGAGATGAAGCTAATATCTTTGCTGGAGACTTATTTAGAATGTATACAAGATATGCTGAAAAACAAGGCTTTACTTATCAAGTATATAACTCAATAGATGGTACTGCTGGAGGATTTAGCCAAATAGAACTAATAATAAAAGGTAAAGGTGCTTACTCTTTATTAAAATATGAAAGTGGATCTCACAGAGTACAAAGAGTACCTGTAACTGAGTCAAATGGAAGACTTCAAACATCTACTGCTACAGTATTAGTAATACCAGAAGCAGATGAAGATGTAGATATAGAAATTAATCCAAGTGATTTAAGAATAGATATCTATAGATCATCTGGTTGTGGTGGACAAGGAGTAAATACTACAGATTCAGCAGTAAGAATTACACACTTACCTACAGGATTAGTAGTAACATGTCAAAATGAAAGAAGCCAAATACAAAATAAAGAACAAGCTATGAAAGTATTAAAAACACGTCTTTATGAATTACAAGAAGAAGAAAGATTAGCAAAAGAAGGAGCAGAAAGACGTAGTAAAATAGGAACTGGAGATAGAGCAGAAAAAATAAGAACTTATAATTATCCACAAAATAGAGTAACAGATCATAGAATAGGATATACAACTAATAGCCTAGATAGAGTAATGGATGGAGCTCTAGATGATATAATTAATGCTTTAATCCAAGAAGATCAAAAAAGAAAACTACAAGGCGAAGAAAGTGAATAATATGACTATCGAAGAATTATTAGTCTTTGCTAAACAACATATTCACTCTGATCATGCCAAAATATTATTAGCAGAATTATTAAATAAAAATCCCTTAGAATTATTAACAGTACTAGATGAACAAGTAGACGAAGAAAAACAAGAATTATATAAAAAAGAAGTTTTAGCTCTAGAATCTGGTAAACCATTGCAATATGTAATAGGCAATGTTAATTTCCATGGAATAAAGTTTTATATAGATGAAAGAGTCTTAATACCTAGATTTGAAACAGAAGAACTAGTAGAAAATACTATTAAGTACATAAATGAATATTTCACAGAACCTGTGGATATAGTAGATTTAGGAACTGGTTCAGGAGTAATAGGACTTACTTTAGAACAAAAAGTATCCACAAAATCTGTGGATTTAATAGATATTTCTATTGAAGCCTTAGAAGTTACTCACAAAAACTGTGAATATCTAAAATCTAAAGCTAATATTATTGAAAATGATATGTTAGAAAATATTACTAAGAAATACGATATTATTATTAGTAATCCTCCATATATAAAAGAAGATGAAGAAATAGAAGAGATAGTAAAAAACAATGAACCACATCTAGCACTATATGCCGGAGTAGATGGTTTAGATTGTTATAAAAAAATCTTTAAAAATATTAATAATAATATGAAAGATAAATGTTTAATTGCTTTAGAGATAGGTTATGAACAAAAGGATGATATTATTAACATAATTAATGAATATTTAGAAAATGTAATAATAGAAGTAAAAAAAGACTTATCTGAAAAAAATAGAATGATATTTGTCTTAAAAAACGTCAAATAACTGTTTTATATTTACATAAAACAGTTATTTTATTGACAAAAAATATAAAGAAATTTATGATTAAATTGGGAAAGAGTAAAAAGAAATATTAAAGGAGGAGATTATATGAAAGTAATGGAAGTATTAGGTGGAAAAGACTTATCTGGTACTATTAGAATAAGTGGTGCTAAAAATGCTACTGTTGCCCTTATTCCAGCAGCTATTTTAAC
>CACXFY010000154.1 GCA_902767005.1 uncultured Erysipelotrichaceae bacterium | reverse complement strand
GCTAGTCTGGCCACGGATTTAGAAGTTACTTATAAGCTCTCCGATTTTATTAAGATGGGTAGTACAAGTAGTAATAATAAATATAGTGATTCGGTTGCTAACGCTCTGTATTATGATTCGGCTCATCACAGAACGATTGAAGAGTTTATGTTTATAGTTGATTTTAAAGAGACAAACCAAGCTGGTACTCATGAAGATAATAATATGTTATTTGAACTTCGTAATAGTGAAGATAGATCAGTATTTACAGTACTTGGTATTCGTCAACCATTAATGGTATATAATTTATATGATAGTGGTAATACGGTATTAAAAGGAATTATAAATAACTTTGATGGATATGTTTATCAAAATAGAGCAAATCAATTTAATTATGTATCTAGTGTAGGTTACTTAGAGAATGAAAGTCGTTCAAGTATTATTGATACTAACTATGAAGGAAGTCCAATGGGTATTAATGTTTCATTAATAGACTCATCTGGAGAACAAGTTAGTTCAAGCTTGTTAACAGGTACAACTATCAAGATAGATAATAAATATTACTTTGCTGATAGTGATGGAGTATGGCGAATAAACTTAGCTGGTAAAGTATCTAATCTTAATAGAAATATTGAGTTGTTAGCAGATAATAATCTCCATTCAGGTAATTATACTCTTAGAATTACATTGTTTGCATCTTCGGATGGATTACATAATTCTAATCCAGATCGAAGTCATACACTGGAAGTTCCATTTGTAGTTGTTGGAGATGAAAACGCTATTAAAGTTGTTGCTCAAGATAAGACGAAAGTAGTAAATGGAGAGACATCATTAAATGAAGATGGTTCTGATACTAATACTTATGATGTTACTATTATGAACGTATTATCTGATCCAAATCTTAGAGTAGCAGTTTATAAACGTAAGATTGATGATGAAAATACTACGGAATTTGAACTTGTTCCATTTAGTGATTTATTTAAAAATGATTTAACTGGTCCAGTTAATGAAAAGATATTATCAGAGAATCCAGATGAAGAAGAATCGTTTGATTTTGAACTTGCTGAAGGATTAACTAGTGGTACATATCGAGTAGTATTTGAATTATATGATGGTGACTATTTAGTAGATTCTGACTTCGAATATGTTATTGTTACAAAACCAATTGATGAATAATTGAATAAAATAAATTTATATGTTATTATTTTAAGTAGGTGATTATATGAAAAATTTCTTAAAAGGTATTTGGGGTGTTTTGGAAGTATTAATTATAATATTTGTTATTGTAATTACATCATGTATTTTGTGTAGGAATAAATATGGTTATACACAATTTGGTGATTATACAGTAGTTACTGTTGATAAAGTAATTGCTAAACACTTAGATCTTGTTAATCAAGGAGATTTATTTGTAGTAAAGAATAGTACAGATATCAAAAAAGGTGACATTATCTATTACTATGTACCAGCTAATACAGAGTATTATATTGGTAAAACTGGAGTAAAGAGTTTTGAAGAAATGGATGATGTTATAATCTATAAAACAACCAATACAGAAAAACCAAGTGTAGCATCTACTAGAGTATTAGGTAAGTATACAACAACATATAAAGGTATGGGTAAAGTATTAGATGTTTTAGAATCTAGATTTGGTTTCTTATTCTTCGTATTATTACCAATTATGATTGTATTTATTTATCAAGTTTATCAATTTATAATTGTACTTAAATATGATGAAGTAGAGGAAGATAAACCTAAAAAGTCAAAGAAAAAAGATTCTGAAAAAGAATCTGAAATAGAAACACTATAAAAGAAAGGATTAAATCCTTTCTTTTTTTTAGTCTTGTTTTTGAACAAAGTTAATTATTACTTTAATATCAGCAGTAGTACTATTTTTAGCTGTTTCTGTATCATCATGATTATCCATAACATTATCAACTCCATCATACCATTCAAAGTTACATTTAATATTAGTAGTTGTTGTATTATGAACAATATCTCCTGTTACAGTATCTGTAACGTTATGGGTTATACCATCATTATTTATTTCATAGGATGTTACTTTTATATCTTCTAGAGAATTTAAACTCTCAAATGAAATAGTATATGTAAAGTCTACATCTACATCAGTAGCATCTATGGCCAAATTAAAATATCCAGTTGTTCCTGGGGCTACAACTCCAGTTTTAGTATAATTACTTTCATTAATTACTGGTGTAATAATATTAGTCATTTCTCTGTGAATGTCTTCACCATTTAGTTTTATGTTCCAATGGGCAACTGTTCCTTCTAAATTACCTTCTGTTTGTTTTCTATATTTAGCGAGCGAAGCTTGTGATAAGTAAATAAAGGCTATGACTATTACTATTATGAACAGTACTAGAAATTTAATATCTTTTTTTCTTTCTACTTTCATATTATTACCTCATTATAATTGTATCATAATTATTTAAATTATAAAATAATATGTTATAATTTCTTTAATTGGAGGTTGTATGGAAGAGTTAATTAATCAATTTCGCTATTTAGTTGGTGGCTATTACGGTGTTAGTCTTATGGATGAATATGATTTAAAAGAATATATGTTAAAAGATATAGAAAACTATATTAGAGATTTTATTGACGTAAATCCAATTGATAATTTTAATTATAAAGAGGAGGCTTTATTAATAAAAGATAATTTATCTGAAAAGAGGAAATTACAAGATGCTTTATTAGTTTTAAATAAGATGAATGGACCAATGGATTTAGTATTTTTAATTAAGAAGAGGTTGAAGAAATATAAATAATTCTTTATAATAGTAAGATATATTTGAGGTGATTAGAGTGGGGATTATTATTTGGTTGAGTTATATCATATTTGGAATAATACTAGTACTATTACTTCATTATATAGAAAAGAAATATAATTTAAATAAATTTCAAAGTATTTGTTTTTCTGTTATATATATGATGATATTAGCAGGATTAGCTTCTAGATTTGGATTTAGTAGATTCAATGAAAATATATTCTTAATATTTGTGTTTGAATTAGTATTTAAAATGATATATGTTACTTATTTTTTAGAAAAAGATTTTTTTGACAAAAGAGAAGGTAATGTTTCATATTCAGTTATTTTAATAATAATTAGTTATATTGTTAATATTGAATTTATTAATAAAGTTGATCAAGTATTTTTAAAAGGAGAAGACTTTAGAATAATACTATGGTTTATGGCATTTTTATTCTTATTTCAATTCTTTAAAAATAAAGATCAGTATTTACATAGTAATAAGGAATATATATTACCTGAAAAAGAAAAGATTGTTATGATGTATGCTAAATTAAAGAGTCAGCATTTAGAAGAAACTAGTAGTTATGATAAAGACTTGGCTTATATTTTATATTCTATAATGATATTTAATAATTATAGAAGACCAGAAATATATAGAACAATGGATAATATATTATTTAAAATTAATGGTAAGAGTAAAAATCTTGGTATTATGCAAGTTAAAAGTAATAAGTTTATTACTGATAGTGAAAGTATTGATATAGTTTATAAGAAGTTAGTTAAACTTAGAGAAAAACAAAAGACGAAGAAAATTAATATAAATATTATTATTGATAATTATGATAAGGAAAATAGTAAATATGTAAAAACTATTTACGATTATATAAGTAAAATTTAAGATAGAATATTTAAAAAAAAACAAAACTATGGTATATTTTTCTTAAGGTAGGGAAGAATATGAAAAAGAAGTTTTGTTTTTTAAGTTTAATAATACTATTCTTAGTAGTTGGTTGTAATGGAGATATTACGAGAGAACTTAGACATGGTGGTTTTTCAATAGGTGGAGATTTTAAATGTAGTGAGTTTATGCCAGCTAGTGATGAGGATGTTTATTATACGAAGATTAAATATTATACTGGTAGTCATTTAATTACAGAAAAAGGTAAATTGTATGAAGTTAGTTTAGAGAGAAAGTTTTCTAATGATTCTAATTGTAGAGTAGTAGATAAAGATATTACTGTAGAAGGGATATTTGATAATAGAATAGTAAGAAGTAATGATGGTAAATTGTATACTATTATTTCTGATAGAGAATTAGCAGCTTATTCTGAAGTTGGTGAAGCTTATCAAAATTATAAATTGTATAAGTTATTATTAGGTGATCCTACTAATAAGAAAGTTGTTAGTGTTAATAGTAGTACTGGAGAATACTTAATACTTAAGAATGATGGTAATGTATATGAATATATTGTTACTAGAGAAAGTAATGGTCAAAATGCTAATTATAAAGTATTAGGTAGTAAGATAATATATAATAAGAATGATTATAATGGAAATATTATTGATTTTGGTTATGCTGGTGATAATTTAGGTACATTTATATTAAATGATACTAAACTATATCGTATGAGAATTAAGAATAATGAGGATTGTTCTAAATATGCTGATGTAGCTTGTCAATATGAAATGCAAGAAGATCCAGTATATGAAACATATAAAGATAAAATAATAGTATATAATGGTGCAACATTGATTACGACATATGGAAAGATGTTTTCAGTAGCAAGTTAAGAGTCTATGACTTTTAACTTTTTTTATTTTTTGATATAATTTATCTGGTGATTGATATGCTAATTAGTGATAAGTGGAAAGATTATGAACTTATTGATGCAAGTTGTGGAGAGAAATATGAAAGATGGGGTAATGTTTATTTACTTAGACCTGATCCACAAATAGTATGGGATAATGGTAATCTATATGAAAAATATAAGAATCAAGTAAATGCTGTTTACTATAGAAGTAATAAAGGTGGAGGGCATTGGGAGACTTATAAAGATACACCTAGTAGTTGGAAGATTAATTATGGTGATTTAGTATTTAATATAAAACAGATGGGATTTAAGCATACTGGTTTATTTCCAGAACAAGCTATCAATTGGGATTATATGATTAATAAGATTAAAAAATGTAATAGAGAAGTACGTGTTTTGAATCTTTTTGCATATACAGGAGGAGCAACAGTAGCTTGTTTATCTGCTGGAGCTCATGTTACTCATGTTGATTCTTCACGTGGTATGGTTGATTGGTGTAAAGAAAATGTTAGAGATTCTGGATACCAAGGTGATCATGTGAGATATTTAGTAGATGATGTTGTTAAATTTGTTAAAAGAGAAATTAGACGTGGTAATAAATATGACGCTATTATTATGGATCCACCTAGTTATGGACGTGGCGCAAATGGAGAAGTATGGGATATAGAAAAAGATTTATATGAATTAGTAAATTTATGTAGTGAGATACTTAGTGATAAACCATTATTTTTCTTAATTAATAGTTATACAACTGGTCTTAGTTCATATGTACTTAATAATATATTAGAGATGACTGTTAATAAAAAGTATTCTGGTAAGATTACTTGTGGAGAAGTTGGTTTACCTATTAAAGAGAATAATTTAGTATTACCTTGTGGTATATATGGAAGATGGGAAGAAAATGATTAAGTTAAATGTTTTATATGAAGATAATCATATTATTGTAGTAGAAAAACCAATTAATGTACTTAGTCAAGGTGATAGTACTGGTGATTTAGATTTGCTTACTATGGTTAAGAGTTATATTAAGAAAAAATATAATAAACCAGGGGATGCTTATATTGGTCTTATTCATAGATTAGATAGACCAGTTGGTGGAGTAATGGTGTTTGCGAGAAGTAGTAAGGCGGCATCAAGATTAAATAAACAATTTAATGAACATAGTATAGTAAAAAAATATTTGGCTATTGTACATGGTAAAGTAGATGAAAGTGGTACTTTTAAAGATAAGTTATTAAAACTAAATAATGGTAATACTATTGTTGATGAATCTGGAAAAGAAGCTATACTTAATTATAAATTGATTAAATATTTAGAAAAGGAAGATTTAAGTTTAGTTGAAATAGATTTAGGTACTGGTCGTCATCATCAAATTAGAGTTCAATTTTCTAGTAGAGGATTTCCAATAGTTGGAGATCAAAGATATGGTGACTTAGATAATGAACAAATATGCTTATTTAGTTATTATTTAGAGTTTGTTCATCCAGTTAAAAAAGAGGTT
>CACXFY010000153.1 GCA_902767005.1 uncultured Erysipelotrichaceae bacterium | reverse complement strand
GATGATGATTATGCTTGTCTTGTTTCTTTCAGAGATACTAATGATAATTTAATTATGAGTAATAGTGTTTTAGGATATGAAGGAGCTAGTTATACAAGAGATGCTCAAGGTAATAATGCTATTAAATTATCAATAAGTGATAAGAATAGATTATTTACTGTTACTTCTAATCTTAGTAAACAACCTAATAATTTATTAGTTGTATGGACTAACTTTGATAGTGATTCTGATAGTTATGAAACTGAAAGTGAATATTGTGGCACTTATAGTTCTGATTGTTTAGGTGTTGTTAATGTTAAGAGTGGAATGAGAGATGACCTTGTTATTTCTGGAGACTTTACTAAAGAAGAAGCTATGGATATAGTCGATTGTATAAATAATTATTAAAATAAAAAAGAGATTTAATCTCTTTTTTTTATATATTAAATATTAGGCCTAGTATAGCTATTAAATATATAAATATACTAGATATTACGGTCCATTTACCAATATTTTTCCAATCTTCTTTTTTTAGATTTTTAAAGGCAGGTCTCATTGTAAAAATTCCTAATTCATGACCAGTAAAAGCATATAAGCCTACTAATAAGACACAAGTAGCAAATATAGTCATTAATATACTAAATCCATTCATTTTATTATTCCCTTTCTTAGATTTCATTATAACATATACTATTAAATAGAAAAGATATATATTATAATTAAATGGGATGTGATAAGATGACAACAGTTTATTTAATAAGACATTCAAAACCATTAAAAGTAAATAATGAATATAATAGTGATAGTTTACAAGTACAAAATGAGAAGAATTGTCTTTCTATTGAAGGAGAAGAGATTGCGAATAATAAGTTTAATAATGATGAGTTTAATAATATAGATATATTGTTTTCTTCTAATTATGTAAGAGCTATACAAACAGCTAAGTATTTAGCAGATAAAAACAATTTAGATATAAATGTAGTTAGTGATTTAGGAGAAAGAAAGTTTGGAATTAATACTTGGGAAGAGTTACCTGAGGGGTTTGAGAGGAAACAATTTTTAGATGAAGAATATAAGATTGGTGACGGAGAATGTCAAAGAGAAGTAAGAGATAGAATGTACTCTACTCTTATGAATATCATTAGTAATAATAAAGATAAAAGAATTGCGATTGTATCACATGCTACAGCTATATCTTATTTACTAAAAGTATGGTGTGATATAAAAGTAGAAGATGATAAGATTAAGTATTGTTTTAATGATAAAGTATTATTACATGGTTATCTTAATTATTGTGAGACATTTAAGTTAGAATTTGATGATGAATTAATTAATATTGATAATATGAAATAATAAAACACTATTTAGGACTAGTGTTTTTTATATATTTTAAATACTTTTAACATTTCTTTAGTAATTCCATGTTTGTCTCCATATTTATTTGCATTATCAATAAATTCTTGTTCAACATTATTTAATGAAATATATTTTAATTCAAAGTTCCCTTTTTTTTCATTTTCAGTATAGTTAGTATTATTTAAATTTGGTTTTTCATCTGTTTTTATTTCATAATAATATATTTCTATTTTTCTGTTTTTATCTTTTTCTGGCCAATCTTTATAATAACCTAAGGTACATGCGAATGGTGTTGCTTCTTTAAGATTTAATTCTATTCCTGTTTCTTCTTTCATTTCCCTATTTATTGCACTTATTAGATCTTCATTATCTTCAACATGTCCACCAGGACATTGATATTCATTATTTGAATAACCTAGTAATATTTCATTATTACTATTAATGATAAATAATTTTACTCTTTTAACTACTTCCGTCATATCTTCTTCTTTTAAATTATAATCATTAGTTATTATTGTTTCCATATGATCAACTCCTAAGTGGATTATACCATATCATTATTTTAAAAAAAATTCAATTCTTGTAATTATTATAATAATAATGTATTAAGTATATATGGAGGTATTAATATGATGGCGATATGTGGAGCGAATTGTTCAGAGTGTGAATTATTTAAGAATAATAAATGTAAAGGATGTAGTAATACTAATGGGTCTCCTTTTGGTAAAAAATGTTGGATTGCAAAGTATATTGAAGTTGGGGGTAAAGATAGTTTTAATTCTTTAAAGAATGAATTAATAGATGAATTTAATTCTTTAAATATAGATGGTATGCCTAAGATAGAAGAATTATATCCATTACATGGAGAATTTGTTAATATGGAATATACTCTTCCAAATGGAGAACATACTAAGTTATTAAATGATAAAGAGGCATATTTAGGTAATCAAGTAGAATGTATATTTAATGATGAAGAAATTAAAAAGTATTTTGGAATACTTGGTAATATGAATTTTATACTTGTATGTGAATATGGTGAAAATGGTAGTAATCCAGAAATAATTATTTATAAAAGAAGGTGATTAAATGATAGATATAATAGTACCAGTATATAATACTCCAAGAAGTGATTTAGAGAGATGCTTAAATAGTATTCTAAAGCAAACATTTAATAATTATAAAGTATATATAATAGATGATGGTAGTAATGATGAAACTAAAGAATATTTAGATGATTATGTTAAAGATAAAAATAATTTTATTGTTAAACATATTTCTAATAATGGAGTTAGTAATGCTAGAAACTTAGGAATAGATATTTCTAACTCAAAGTATATAGCTTTTGTGGATGCTGATGATACAGTAGAAAGTACTTTTTTAGAAGAAGCATATGATCTAGCAGAAGATAATAATTTAGATTTAATAGTTGGTGGATATAATGAAGTATTAGATAATACTATTATTAGAACAAGATTATCAGAACCTGGGTTACATATATTTGAAGGAGATAATATAGATAAATTCACGGAAAAACTATTATCAGGTAAAACAAATGAAAATAATAAAGAAATTGGAGATTGTCCAACAGGAAGAATATATACTAGATTATTTAAGAGAAATAGTATAGATAATTTAAGATTTGATAGTAATATTCATATGAGTGAAGATACTTTATTTATGATTGATTATGTAAGTAAAGTAAATAAAATTGGAGTAATAGATAAAGTTTGGTATAACTATTATGTAAATGATTATTCAATATCTAATGGAACTAAGAATAAAATATTAATTGAAAGAGTAAAAGACTTTATAAAAGAAATAGAAAAAAGAATGAATAATACAGAAAAAGAGAATATTAAATTAGCTTATCAAGCTAGAATAGATAAATCTTACAATTATATTAATGAATTAAGTAAACACCTAAACGAGGCTAATCAATAGAAAAATCACCTTTTCATATTGATTAGCCTCGTTCTTTGTGTTATAATCGATTTATTCAAATTGATTAACAATTCCATACAGGGGATTAGTTAAATGG
>CACXFY010000152.1 GCA_902767005.1 uncultured Erysipelotrichaceae bacterium | reverse complement strand
GTTATAGAACCTATAAAGACATTAGAGACTGGATTTATAAAAAGTGTTGATAATAAGAATAAGATCAAGACTTTAAATGATCTTGCTCATGAATGTTTAATATTACCGATTGCGAGAAGTTCTATTAGAAAGAACATTAATAATTTATTTAAAGAAAAGGGTATTGATATTGATCCAGTTCTTGAATATGGAACAGAAGAGTTAATAATTGATAGTGTTAGACGTAATATGGGTGTAGGTTACGTAGTAAAAGATGCTGTTGCGTACTTAGTAGAAGATCATGTTATTGAGTATGTTAATGTGGATGAAAATCTTCCGACAATGGAAATAAACTTGGTATATATTAGTAATTATTTAACAAATGTAAGTAAGAGATTTATTGAGGAAGAAATATATGAAGAAGGAATATAAATCATTTGTTAATAAGCATTATAAGTTAGATAAAATGGATTTATCATTAACAAAGAAAAAATATTTGTTCTTATTGTATGATGATAAATACTATTATTATTTAAAAAATAAGAAGTTTATAGACACTGATTCTATTACTAATATATTGGTTGTTTTGAAGAAGATTAGTGATATGTGTTCTTTACGTATTACTAATTATTATCCAGTTTGTTTTTGTAAGAATACTTTAGTTATTGCATTTAGAGTAGATGTTAATAGTATAAGTAATTTAGAAAAAGTAAAATATTTTGACTTATCAGATGAATATAAGAAATTATGTAAGTATCATGAAAAAAGATTTTCTACTTTATTTATTTCTAGTAATGTAGAAAAAGAAATAACTATGAGTCAAAAATATATACGTAGATATAGATTCCATGAAAGATTTATTAAAAAGTATATTTTTAGTGAAAAGAAAAGAAAGAAAAAAGAGTTTCACGAATTATTAGTAGATTTATTACCTGAGAAAGATACAATTATTGATATTAGTTGTGGAGATAATTCTGATATATTTGGAATTGCTAAGGAGAAGGGTTATACTACTATAGTTGGTAATGATATATGTCTTAATTATTTAAAGACACAAAAAGTAAAAGATGTAATTTTTACTAATGATAATATTGAAGATAATTCTATTAAGAGTAAATCATATGATGTTAGTTTTGTTAAAAATACGTTACATCATATGAATAATATTTTGTGTATTAATAATTTATTAGATATGTTAGATAATATATCTAATGAGATTATTATTGTAGAAATACTTAATCCTCAAGAGACTGGCGGTCTACCAAAGTTTTTAAATACATACCTTTATACAAAGTTTTTAAAAGATGTTGGTAGATGTTACTTAAATGAAATACAATTAAAAAATATTATTAATAACAAGTTTAAGAATTGTAAAATAGAGTATCATAAATTTGTTAATGTATTAGGTGAATATATGATTGCGAAGATAGTTAAAGAGGAGGGATAGTTATGAGAGTAGAAACAGAATCTAAATATTATTGTATTGAACCTGAAAAGCTAATTGATCGTTGTGAGAAACTAGGCTTAAAACGAATAGATTATACTATTGAAAATGATGAGTATTTTACTGATATTAATAGTTTATTTATTCGTAATAGAACTTGTTTAAGATTAAGAAATACTAATAATAAAGATTTAGAAATTACATTTAAAGGTAAGTCTTTAGAATTACTTGGTCAATATTCAAAGATTGAGAATAATATTAAAGCATTAAGTGATCAATATGACAAATATGTTTCTTTGTTTTGTTCACTTGGATTTTATTCATATGTAAATGTTGATAAAGAAAGAATTATTTATAATTATCCTAGTAGCTCTTATGAATGTAATCTAATGATAGATAAATTAGTTGGTATTGGTGGATTTGTAGAATTTGAAATAATTGCTGATAACGATGTTTATGAAAAAGATGCATTAATTATGGAATTAAATAAATTTGTTAAGATGTTTAATGAATTTAATCTTATAGAAGCTACTGAACCATATAGAGATATAGTTGCGAAGAATATATATAAAAATAATGTATTAAGTAAAAATAAAGATATGTATATTGATATAGACAATGTAGTGATCGATTTAGAAAAAGATTTTTATAAAAAATATAAAAATAAAATAGAATCTATATTAGGTCATAAATTGAAATGGGGGATGTTTAAAAGTTTAAACGATGAAAAATTAGTAGAATTAATTAATGATTATTTTACTAATAAGATGTTTGATACTACAGAGTTGTTAGCAATATTTAAATTATTAAATGATATTAATTATCATAAGTATTATATTACTAAGGCTAATAGATTGTTTTTTATAGGTCTTCTAAAGAAAATTAATATTTCTATCGATATAGATAATGATTTATTAGATAGTAGTAAAATTAGTAAAGGCATATTAAAAAATAGTGTAGTTTTAAGTAATAGTTTAAAAGAAATAATACAAACAATTTTAATTATTATAAATATGGAGTCAGAATGAAAGGTATATTTTTAGATTTAGATGGTACTTTAATTAATAGTGAAAAAGCTTTTAGTAGATGCTTTATAGATGTTTTAAATAATCAATTTGGAGCAAGATTAAATTTAGATGATTATCGAAGATATGAATTAGAAAAGAATGCTTTATTAATTAAGTATGCTAAAGAGATGGGAATGATTAATAGTGATATAGATGATAAAGATATTATGAATATTGTCTATAATAACTATGAGGATTATTTTAAAGAAATAATAAAAGAAGAAGAAGCAGTAGATAATTTTAGGTTAATTAGAGAACTTAAAGATAAATATTTACTTGGATTAATTACTACTTGTCGTAGGCATTATTTAGATATATTAGACAGTGAAGAGTCTATTTATGATCTATTTAATATTGTTATTGCAAGAGAAGATGTTGAAAGATTAAAACCAGATCCAGAAGCATATTTAAAAGCATTAAAAGAGCTTCATTTAAAGAGTGATGAAGTTATTGCGATAGAAGATTCTAAACGTGGAGTTGATTCTAGTATAGAGGCTTCTATAAAGACTATTAAAGT
>CACXFY010000151.1 GCA_902767005.1 uncultured Erysipelotrichaceae bacterium | reverse complement strand
TAATAATTCATTTAAATAATTACTAATACTTCTATTTTGAACTATTTTATTAGCGTTTACATCACTTATTCCAAGCTCTATATATTTTTTTCTTCTTTCATCTGGTAGCATTGGAATAGTTTCTTTTACTTCTTTTATTCTTTCATCAGTAATTATTACAAATGGGATATCTGGTTCTGGGAAATAACGATAGTCATTTCCAGTTTCTTTAACACGCATTAGAACTGTGTCTTTTAATTTATCATCGAAACGTCTGGTTTGAGCTTTAAATGTTTCACCAGCATCATATAATTTAGCTTGTCTTTCTATTTCTTTTTCGATACTTAAACCAACATTAGAAATAGAACCAATATTCTTAATCTCTGCTTTTGTATTATATGGATCAGATTCTTTCTTTCTTATTGAGACGTTAGCATCAGCACGCATTGAACCCTCTTCCATTTTACAATCTGATATATCACTATATAGTAATAATTCTCTTAATTTTTCTAGATACTTTTTTGCTTCAATTGGAGTAGTCATACATGGTTTAGTAACTATTTCTATTAATGGAACTCCTGCTCTATTGAAGTCTAGTAATGTTTTTTCTCCTCTATGAGTAGATTTACAAGTATCTTCTTCAATATGCATTTCTTCAATAAATATTTTTTTCTTTTCTCCATCCACATCTATTTCAACATATCCATCATATCCAATAGGTGTTGCGAATTGTGTAATTTGATAATTCTTAGGAATATCTGGATAGAAGTAATTCTTTCTATCAAAATGCATCTCTTTTCTAATCTTACAATTTAAAACAGTTGCTGCTTTAATAGCTAAGTTTACTACTTCTTCATTTAATGTTGGTAATGTACCTGGATAACCTAAATCAATAACGTTAGTTAAAGAATTAGCCATTCTTCCATAACCATTAGTACTATTAGAATAAATCTTTGTTTTTGTTTTTAATTCTACGTGTACTTCTACACCGATAGTTGCGATATAATTAGACATTATTTATCACCTCCGGTGTTAGGATTTAAGTCTAAATTAAGCTCTTTTTCTAGAGAACTTGCTAACTGATAAATCTTAGCTTCTTCACATGAGTTAGCAATTATTTGCATACCAATTGGTAAATGATTCTTATCAAAGCCTATTGGCATATTAAGTCCAGGAATACCAGCCATGTTAACAGGTATTACTAATACATCATCCATAAATGATTTAGATGGATCATCCATTGGATCAGATAAATCATAAGCTGTAGTAGTTGTAGTTGGTCCTATTACAAAATCATATTTCTTAAAGATATTAGTAAATTCTTTTTTCATATCATCTCTAATTGATAGGGCTTTATAGAAGTATTCTCTAGCATTCTTACCACTTAATAGGTATGAACCTACCATAATTCTTCTTTTTACTTCTTTTCCGAAGCCTTCAGCTCTTGTTCCAAAATATAAGTCTCTTATGTCTTTTGGATTCTCTTTAGAGTGGCCATATCTAATTCCATCAAATCTTGCTAAATTAGATGAGGCTTCTCCCATGGCAATAATCTGATATAAGTTAACAGCATTATCTAAATACTTCATATCTACATAGTCTACTGTTACTCCTAATTTTTCTAATACTTTTACAGTATCTTTTATCTTTTTAATAATTTCTTTATCGACTATATCACTGACAAAGAAGTTTGGTATTGCTACTTTCATGCCTTTAACATCTTTGCCGATTAGTCTTGTGAAATCTTCTTCTTCTTTGATACTAGTTAAATCTTTTTCATCATGTCCAGATATTACATTCAATAATAAGGCATTTTCATAGACATTTTTAGTCATTGGACCTATTTGATCTAGAGATGATGCAAAAGCTATTAATCCATAACGTGATACTCTACCATATGTTGGTTTCATACCTACTATTCCGGTATAACTTGCTGGTTGTCTAATACTTCCTCCCGTATCACTACCTAAAGCAAACAACACATCTCTTGCTGAAATAGTAGATGCTGAACCTCCACTTGATCCTCCTGAAATTCTATTATAATCCCATGGATTGTGAGGAGCTCCAAAATATGAAGTTCTTGATGATGATCCCATGGCAAACTCATCCATATTAGTTTTACCAATAATAATCATATTAGCTTCATTTATTTTATCTACTACAGTAGCATTATAAATAGGTACAAAGTTATCTAACATGTGTGAAGCACAAGTAGTTAGAGTACCTTTAGTACAAATATTATCTTTAACAGCTATTGGAAGACCAAAAAGTAAATTATCTACTTCTTTATCTTCTAGTTCTTTAGCTCTGTCATAAGCTTCTTCTTTTGTTAAAGTGATATAGGCGTTTAAGTTAGATGATTTGATATTATCATAAGCTTCTTCTACTAAATCTATTGGTTTAATTTTCTTTTCTTTTAATAGTTTATTTATTTCTAAAATAGATTTGTCTAAATACTTCATTATGCTCCCTCACTTTCACCAATAACAACTGGTACTTGGATATAATTTCCACTATGACGTGGAGCATTTTCTAATACTTCTTTAGGATCTAACATTTCTCCTTCTGTATCTTCTCTTAAGTCAGTATTATTAGACCATGGAGCTATTAATATTTCATCATCATAACCTTTAACATCATTTACTTTTTCTACATCATTTAGTAGTTTCTTTAGTTCTACTTGATATTTTTCAATCTCTTCTTCAGTTACTGCTATACGTGCAAGTTCGGCTACATGTAGAACTTCTTCTTTAGTTAGTTTATCTTCCATAGAGTTTCCTCCTTCAACTCAATTTATTATATCATATATACCCTTTATTTATAAAGATTTAAACAATAAAAAAGTAACTATTATGTTACTTTTAATTCTAACCAATTCTAAACGTTGGACAGATCCAAAAATTAGAGTTTGATAAATATGATGATACATATCCAGAACTATATTGAAAATTATATTGACTACTCGAAGAAGAAGTTCTTAACCACCATCCAATATTGTTGTTATTAGTAGTGTATTTTTTTGTTAACTCCATATTGGTTGAATTACAACCTAAATTTCTATAGTAATCCAATTGTCTAGTAGTATTGACTGCAGTATCTTGAAATTCATAATCAATTAATTCTTTAAATGTTATTAGATATAATTTATCATTGGATACATAATTTGTACTATTGGCACTTCCGTGACCAGTGATAACTCTTGTATCAATTATTGCGTTCTTTAAATCATTAGGCATAGAATTTAATAATTCAGTTTGCATAAATTGATAAGCTTCAGATGCTGGCCAACCGCCATTATTTCCTGTACCAATCGTATTTCCACTATAATCACTATTCATATATTTTTGTACAACTCCATCTGCAAATTCTAATACAAGTCCACAAGCAGATTGACTGAAGGAACTATCATTACATTGAGGTGGGGTTGAACAATTAACTATTCTTACTACATGAGTCCCAAAGCTTCCCATATCTACCTCTTTTGTATCACCCAAATTATAATAATCACAGGCATTACCAGTTTGAGCTACAGCTTGAATTGTTTCCCAACTATCTGTAGAAAAGTCTCCTGGTCTAAGTACTGGCTTTGCTGCTGAAGTCTTTTGTATAAAACTTGGTGCAAAAACAATATTATATGTTTGATCCGTTTGTGGTAAATCTTCTGGATCAATATCTTGATTATATTCTATTCTTATTTTATATGTTTCTTTTGTATTAGCTTCTAAAAGATGATTATTAGCTATCTCTATTCCATCACTATATGTAGCACTATACTTTAAATAATTAGGTAATTCACTAGGTGATACTCCATTTA
>CACXFY010000150.1 GCA_902767005.1 uncultured Erysipelotrichaceae bacterium | reverse complement strand
TATGAATAAATGTTTAGTGCTTGAATATGGTACTAAAGAGTATAAAGTAAAAGATTTGATTGGAAAAGTAGATGGAAAAATAGTTTCTATTGATGATCAAATTGATACTAATGTATTGGGAAAACAAGAAGTGATTGTTACTGTAGAAAAGAATTATATACAAAGAGAAGTTCCAGTAGTAATTGAAGTTCAAGATAAAATAGCTCCATCTATTGATATTAAAGAAGATACTATTAAGTATACACAAGGTGATGGATATGACTTTAATGGTAATATTAATTCTATTAAAGACGTGGTAGATGGTGATATTTCAATTAAGAATGATGATACTAAGGAAGAAGATGCTTATTATACTGTTATAGCTGATTCTAATATTGAAGAAGTAGGAGAACATAAGATTACAGTAAGTGTTAAAGATAAAAATGGCAATACTGCTAGTAAGCAATATACTATTAATACTGTGGCTAAACCAGAACCAGTTGTGGTTAATACTACTGTACAACAAAGATCTTATGCACAAGCTCCTGCTAATGTATCAGGAAATAGTATGGTACAACTTGCTTATTCTTTAGTAGGTAGTCCTTATGTACATGGTGGTAGTGCACCAGGTGGTTTTGATTGTAGTGGATTAGTTGCTTATATATATAGACAACATGGTATTAATATAAGTCAAGGGTCTTCAGCACAAGCACATGTTGGTGTTGAAGTAGGATATGCTAATGCACAACCAGGTGACATAATTATTTGGGGACATGGATCTCAACCTACTCATTCTTCTATATATGTAGGTAATGGTTTAATAGTACATGCTACTAATCCTAGTCAAGGAGTTATAGTAAGTGGAGTAGACTATTGGAATACACATTCTGATGCTAGATTATTAAGTGTTAGAAGAGTTTCATAAAAAAAGACTTAATAAGTCTTTTTTTTTATGTTATACTAAAAGGGATTTGTATCTAGATTGGGGAAGTTTATGGTTGAGAGAATATTATATGCTTTAAAGAAAAGTAAACGAGGAATTTCTTTTGATGATTTAATTAATAAGTTAGAAATAACTAGTGAATCAGAAATTGAAGAAGCAAAGCAAATAATTGATAGTTTGAAAGCGGAATATGAAGTATACTGTTCACCTAAAGGTAATTTACAGTTAATGAGTAAGACCTCTTTTAAGAAAGGTCGTTTTCATGGTTATCGTAGTGGTGATGGTAAAGTATATGTTACAGTTTCTTATATTGATAAATTAGGTAATCATATTGTAAAAGAAGAAGAGTATTCTATAGAGAAGGACAATAATGGTGGGGCTATAGATGGTGATGAAGTATTAATAGATGTTGATTATAAGAATAAAACTTGTAAGATTGTAGAGATTATTAATAGAAGTTTAAATAGTGTGGTAGGAGAAGTATATAGAGAAGGAGCTGCTTACTTTGTTAGACCATTAGATAAGAAAAGACAAGGTATTATTATTGCCTTAGAAGGGGAACAAATAGAAGGACAAATAGTTAGTGTAGATTTGGTAGATCAAAGAAGTACTAATTTTTATATAGGTAAAGTAGCCAGAGAGTTTAATCATAAAGATGATCCAAATGAAGATGCATTATTAGAGGCATTTAAATGTGGTATGCCTGAAGGATTTAGTAAAGAATCATTAGAGCAATTAAAGTATATTCCAAGAGGGGTAAGAGAAGAAGATAAAGAAGGAAGATATGATTTTACTGATTGGGAGATTTTTTCTATAGATGGTAAGGATACTAAAGATAAGGATGACTGTATATCACTTACTAAATTGTCTAATGGTAATGTATTATTAGGTGTACATATTGCTGATGTTGCTTATTATGTTCCACAAAATTCTCCAATAGATGTTGATGCTTTTACTAAAGGAACTAGTTATTACTTTGGTGGTTGTGTTGAACCACAATTGCCTCATCAACTTAGCAATGGTATTTGTTCTTTAAATGATAGTGTTGAAAGATTAACTAAAAGTATATTAATTGAATATGATGAGAATTGTAATGTAGTTAGTCGTAGTTTAGTACCAAGTGTTATTAAATCTAGGATTGGTATGAATTATGATGATGCGAATAAGTTATTAAAAGATGGTGTTGTTGTACCAGGTTATGAAGATTATTTTGATACATTAATTGAAATGAGAAAACTAGCTAAAAAGTTAAGTAAGAAAAGAAGAGGAAGAGGAGCTATTGAGTTTGCTAGACCAGAACTTAAGTTTATATATGATGAGGATGGTAAACCAATAGATGTAACATTTAGATATCAAGATTTATCTGAAAATCTGATTGAAGAGTTTATGTTAGCTGCTAACGTAAATGTTGGTGAAATATTAACAGAAGCTGGTATTCCATGTATTTATCGTATCCATGATGTGCCAAATGAAGAAAAATTAAAAGATTTCTTGAGATTGCTTGATATAGTTGGTATGCCTTTTGAATTTGGTGCTCATGATATTTGTGAGGATAAGAGATTATTACAACTATTAACTGAACATATCAATAAAAATGAAGAATTAAGAGATATGTTAAATGCTAATTTGATACGTTGTATGTCACATGCTAAATATAGTGTTAATAATATTGGTCATTATGGTACTGGATTTGATGTATATTGTCATTTTACTTCACCAATTAGAAGACTTGCTGATTTGGGTATTTGTAGAATAATTGATGATTGTTATTTTGAAAAAGATAAAGAAAAGAGAACTAAAGGATATAGAAAATGGAAGGCTTTGGCTCCAGAATTTGCTATGCAAGCAACAAAAATGGAACGAGTAGAGGAAGAAATTGAAAGAAATGTTGATGCTATGAATACAGCTGTTTACCTTTCAAATTACATTGGAGAAGAATTTGAAGGTACTATCGTTGAAATGGGACAAAATGCTATTACTATTCAGTTAGATAATTTGTTAGAGGGTCGTATTAAGACTAGATCTCTTCCTGGAAGATATTATTATAATAATGAAACATTTACTATGATATCTTTAGATGGTTTTGAAAATTATTATATTGGTGATAGATTAAGAATGAAGTTAGTTGGTGCTGATAAAGATAGTAAAACTGTGGACTTTAAAGCAATAGAAAAAGTACACGATAGTAAGTTTAGGGAAGTAGAAGAAGTAAATCAAAAAGTTAAGACTCGGGAAAAAGAAAGAAGAAGTAGAAGAAATAGAAAAAAATAGTCTATTTCTTTTTTCTTCGGTTGATAAATTATGATAAATTTGTTATCATATTATTGATATAGGGTTGGTGAGATACTAGCTTTATTATCGATTCTTACTTAAGGAGACGATTTATTTATGATAGGTGGAGTAGATATAATATCTATACTAAGGAAGATAGCTGATATATCTTTAGTATGGTTAGTATTTTATTTTATAATTAAAAATATTAGATATAATGTTAAATTATCATTATTATTTAAAGGTGTAATAATTATAGTTGCGATTAAGATAGTTAGTGATTGGTTAGGATTTGTAACAATTGGTGTATTACTAGAATATCTTATTCAATGGGGACCAATTGCTTTAATAATTGTATTCCAACCAGAAATAAGGAATATATTGGAGCAACTTGGTAGAAATCAATTATTAGGTAGACATAAAGTTTTAACTGTTGACGAGAGAGAACATTTAGTTTATGAGATAGTTAATGCTGTTGATTATTTAAGAAAAGAAAGAATTGGGGCATTAATAGTACTTGAGCGTGATATTAGTTTAGGTAATTATATTGATAAAGCTAAAAAATTATATGCAGATTTATCTAGTGATTTATTGATTGCGATATTCTATGAAGGTAATCCATTACATGATGGTGGTGTTATTATTCAAGGAGATAGAATTACTTGTGCAGGAGCAGTATTCCCAACAAGTAATAGTACTAAATTAAATAGAAGACTAGGTACTAGACATAGAGCAGCTCTTGGTTTAGCAGAAGAGACTGATGCTATATGTTTAGTTGTATCTGAGGAAACTGGTAGAGTTTCAATTGCACTTAAAGGAGAAATGTTATATAACCTAACACTTGATGATGTAAGAATGATGTTAATAGATGAGCTTAAACCTAAACAAGATGTAGATTATACTGAAGAAGATATAGTAGAAGAGGAAGAGATTTATGAAGAAGATAAGTAAGATGTTTGGGAAATTATTTGCTCATATAGGTTCATTCTTTGATAAGTGGTTAATAACACCTATTACTAAATTGATTCTTAAATTGATGGAGTTATTTAAGAATGGTGCTAAAGGTTTAGATAGGTTAAGTAATAAGAAAAGTGCATTATTAATAGTAAGTTTGATATTAGCGTTTGTTACGTTTATAGTTGTAGATAGAGAATCTGCAGTTATGATAGATCAATATGCTGAAATATTATATAATCAACCAGTTACAGCTGTATATAATGAAGAAAGTTATGTAGTAGAGGGATTACCTAAGACTGTTGATATTACATTAATTGGTCAAAGAAGACATATTTTCTTGGCTAAACAATCTCCTTCTAAAGGAGTAAGTGTTGATTTAACTGGATTAGAACCAGGTAATCATAGAGTTACATTAAAGTATACACAAAGACTTAAATCGCTTGATTATAAGTTAGATCCTAGTACTGTAACTGTTACTATATATGAAAAAGTAAGTGAAAATAGAAGTATTACTTATGATGTTTTACATAAAGATAGTTTAGATAGTAAGTTAAGTATTGATGATGTTGAACTTGATAGAACTGATGTTATTATTAAGGGTGCTGAATACAAGTTAAAAGAAGTAGCAACTGTTAAAGCATTACTTGATGTTAATAATATTGCTAATCCTAAAGCTGGAGATATTACAGTTAAGGATATTCCATTGGTTGCTTATGATAATGATGGTAAGATTGTTGATGTTGAAATAGTTCCTAAGACTGTAACAGCTAATGTTAAGATTTCATCACCAAGTAAGCAAATACCAATCAAAGTAGTTCCTAAAGGATCATTAGCATTTGGTAAGTCTATTAAGTCTATTGAGACTAATATTTCTAGTATTACTGTATATGGTGAACAAAGTGCTATTGATAAGATTGATCAATTAGAAGTTGAGATTGATGTTAAGGGATTAGATACTAATAAGGACTTTAATGTCACACTTAAGAAGCCTAAAGGTATTACAGAATTAAGTAGTAAGACTATTAATATTAAAG
Organism: uncultured Erysipelotrichaceae bacterium; assembly: GCA_902767005.1. The sequence goes on along the minus strand of CACXFY010000150.1, from coordinate 85 downwards.
TTACAATAGATAATTCTACATCTAAAGAGTTTAATAATATATCAGTACAATCTGAGAATCTTGAATCTGGATATGTGGTTCAAGG
>CACXFY010000149.1 GCA_902767005.1 uncultured Erysipelotrichaceae bacterium | reverse complement strand
CCATCTTCCATATAGTATTCTCTAATGGTCAATGAATTGTCTGGATTTCTTTTAAATAAGAAGAAGCCTAAATGGAATTCATTTTCTTTATGATTTGCAATTACTTCATGTTCTCCACCTGTATGATTTTCCCCTTCTTTATGTGTCTTCTTATTATGAAGTCTATTATCTTCAAAAACAAAATCAGTTCCTTCTAGAGCTTTACTAACTTTATCTAAATCTTCTTCAGCAACCATGAAATCTATATCATCATGATATCTAAATAAAGGTGTATTAGTACCAATAAAACTAGATAGAGCCCCAACTACATAATAATCAACTCTTAGGGCATTTAATCTATTACATACTTCTACTAATGTCTTATCTATTAATGCATGATTCTCTTTTACAGATAAATCTCCTGGTTTATGGTTTGTGGCTTTATTTATTTCAGCTACTTTAAGCATGCCTTTCCAATCTTTATATACTGATGGATCTAAACCTCTTATTAATTCTAAGCTCTCTAATAATTTAGAATTATCTTCTCTATAAAAAGAAAGTACTTTTAGTGATAGTGAATCAATAATGTCTTTATTACTAAAACCACTTAATTCTTCTACTAATCGATCTATTCTTTCTTCTCCTATTTTTTTGTTACTTAGACGTAGTATATTGCTGATTGTTTCTTTTAGTTTATCTTTATCCATATTATCACCTTATCCTAAAATCCATGATCTATCTTAAGAATCAATTCCATGATTACTATAATGAAGAGATTATAAATTACTTATTCTTCACTATTATTCAATTTTATTATATAATTTTTTTTACTTTTTTAAAAGACTTATTAAAAAAAGTTGCTACTGCAACTTATAATTTTATTATTTTTTCCCAAGGAAGATTTCTCTTTCCAAAGTGTCCATAATTTGTGGTTTTTGTATATATTGGTTGTCTTAAATCAAAATAATTTATTATTCCTTGAGGACTTAAAGGTATTCTATCTTTTATCTTTTTTAGTATTTCTTCCTCGGGAATTGTATTAGTATTATGCGTATTTATATATAAAGAGATTGGTTCTTTAACTCCAATAGCATAAGAAAGTTCCACTTCACATATACTGGCATAATTATTAGAAACAATATTTTTAGCAATAAATCTTGCCATATATGAAGCACTTCTATCTACTTTAGTTGGATCTTTTCCAGAAAAAGCCCCACCTCCATGGGGAGCATATCCACCATATGTATCAACTATTATTTTTCTTCCGGTTAATCCAGAGTCACCTAGGGGTCCGCCTATTACAAATCTTCCAGTTGGATTTATTATTATTTTAGTATCACTTTTTATTAATTCTTTAGGTATTACTTTTTCAATAACTTCTTCTACTAATTCCTTTTTTAATACACTGCTTTTTTTAGTTTCTCTCGTCTGTGTCGAAATCACTATAGTATCTACTCTTATAGCTTTTCCATCATCATATTCAACTGTTACTTGTGTCTTACCATCGGGTCCTAGATCTTTAACTATTCCTTTTTTTCTTACTTCTGCTAACCTTTTTGAAAGCTTGTGAGCTAACATAATAGCTAATGGCATATACTCTTTAGTTTCTCTAGATGCATAACCAAACATAATACCTTGATCTCCTGCTCCGCCTACTTCATCATTTGTTCCTTTAGCAATATCTGGTGATTGATTATTAACGTTAATTATAATATTACATTCTTTATAGTCAATATCATAATCTTTACCAAAATATCCAATTGATTTTATAGTCTTTCTAACTATTCTTTCAATGTCAATTTGTACTTTAGAGGTAACTTCTCCAGTAACCAATATTAAATCTTTTCCAGCTACTGTTTCAAGTGCTACTCTTGAGTTTTTATCCTTTCTTAAATATTCATCTAGAAGAGCATCTGATATTAAATCACATAATTTATCTGGGTGCCCTTCTGTTACACTTTCTGATGTAAATAGTTTTTTCATATAACCTTCCTTTCTTAAATATATGTTTCAAGAAAAGAAAAAGCCTTGCACACACTAGTACAAGACTTAATATCATCAGTCAAAGCACTAGCTTTGTCGGTATTAGCACCTTGCCTATGGGTAGGTTGCTGTGGAGTCATAAAGCCGATTCTCTCGTCCACTCTTGATAACATATATTTGTATTTTCATTATATTTAAGAAAATAGTTGTTGTCAATATGATATAATTAAAATGGTGATAGTATGATAAAAGAGAATATAGAAAGAATACTAAATGAAATTAAAGAATATGATACTCAATTAATATGTGTTTCTAAAACTCGTAGTAATGATGAAATAATGGAAGCCTATAACATGGGAATGAGAGATTTTGGAGAAAATCACGTAAGGGAATTATGTGATAAAAGAAAAACGTTACCAAAAGATATTAAATGGCATATGATTGGACATTTACAAACTAACAAAGTAAAAGAATTGTTAAAGGATGATATTTTTTTAATACATTCAGTAGATAGTATTAAACTTGCTAAAGAGATTAATAAAAGAAGTAAAAAGAAACAGGAAATTTTACTTGAAGTAAATATTGCAAATGAAGAATCTAAATATGGTTTTATTCCTGATTATAATGAATTATCAAAAGTGTTAGATGAAATAAAATTATTAGATAATATTAATTGCGTTGGATTAATGTGTGTGGCACCTAATACTGATAATCCAGATGAAAATGAAAAATATTTTAATAAATTAAAAGAACTTGGCAACGAACTAAATCTTAACATATTATCAATGGGGATGACTAATGATTATATTATTGCTTGTAAGTGCAATTCTTCATATATTCGTGTAGGTACTGGTATATTTGGAGAAAGAGATTATACAAAAAAAGACTAATATTAGTCTTTTTTAAATATAATACTTTTTTGTACAAACCAACTTAATAAGAACAAAATAACTTCAGTAATTATCTTTGCTACAAACTTATTAATAACTAGAGATAATGACGTTACTAAAATAGTATTTAATGTTAATATTATAGCTACTAATAAGATATATTGTACTAAAGAAGTTTTTACTTTTTTAGTTGATTTAAATACTAAACTTCTATTTAAACCATAATTAGTAGATGCACTAACTACTCTAGCAATTATATTAGAAAACACTATATTGTTGGTTATTAAATTAAAGATAACAAACAAAATATAATCTATGAAGAAACAAGATAAAGAAGAAAGTGAAAATTTAAATATCTCTTTATAGATTTTAAATGAATCTTTAATGGCATTAAAATGTGAACCAGAATTGTTATCAATATAGATTGTTTGAATTGTTAACTCTTTTATTTTTACATTATTTCTATTGGCATTTAACAAAACGTTCATTTCATATTCGAATCGTTCACCTTCTACTTCTAACATATATGGTACCAAATTTTCAGTAAAGGCTCTTAGACCAGTTTGTGTATCATATATATCTCTATAAGTTACTAAGCTATAAACAAATCGAGTTATCGAATTTCCTAAAAAACTTCTTAATGGAGTATTCTTATTTCTTTTTCTAGATCCTAATATCAAAGTATTAGGATGTTTTTTTAAATAATTAATTAATTTATCAGCATCTTCAATAGTATGTTGGCCGTCAGAATCCATAGTAACTATATAATAAGAATTATATGTTTCTTTAATATATTTTATTCCTTCTTTAAGTGCATGTCCTTTTCCTTGGTTATTTGGATATGTAATTACTTTTGTTTTACACTTATTAAATATATTCTGATAATCTTTTCCAGATCCATCATCAACAACTACTACTTGATAATTATTCTTCTTCAAATCATCTACTAGGGTAATCAACTTATCATCGGGCTCATAAGCAGGTACTAGGGCAACCTTAATTCTCTCTTTAGACTCCAACTTGTCCACCTCCATTTACGGAACTAATATAATAATTATTCACTTCTTAATGCTTCAACAGGATCTTTTTTAGCAGCAATTCTAGCAGGAATTAATCCAGCGATTACTGTTAAGAAAATACTAATTAATACTAATACTATTGCTCCATAAAGTGGTAATTTTGAAATATTACTAATATTTACTGTATTTTTAATAATTATATTTATTGGTATATTTAATAGTAATGTAACTATAATACCAAGTATTCCAGCACTTAATCCTTCTATTAATGTTTCTGCATTAAATACTCTTGAAATATCTTTCTTAGATGCTCCAACAGCACGTAAAATACCAATTTCCTTTGTTCTTTCAATAACAGATATATATGTAATAATTGAAATCATTATTGATGAAACTATTAAACTGATTGCAACAAAGGCTATTAGAACACTACTAATTACATTTACTATTGTAGTAACGCTCGACATCATTACACCAACTATATCTGTATATTCTATTCTTTCATTTTCATCTTTATTTTTATTATATTTTTCTATTATATCTGTGATTTCTTTTTTAGAATCAAAATCTTTGGGATAAATGTAAATGTAATCTGGATTATCAAGTTTAGCAATACCTAGTTTAATAAGATTTTCTTCATATGATGATGTCATATTCTCGGAATAACTTTTCATAAAAGAAGCCATTTCTTCTTGTGACATATTTTGTAATGCCATTAATTGTTCTTGCGTTAATGCATTAATGTCAAAAGATGAATTTGTAGTAAATTCTCTTCCAGTAAATACATTTTTATTCTCATCAGCTAATTGCTCTTTTACTATTTCTTTTTCATTTATTTTATTGATAAGATGTCTCATTAAATCTTGACGATATCCAACAAGTCCATAGTCTCTTCCTCTACTTACAGCTTCGTCATTTTGCTTTATTATACCTACTATTTTTACTTCTTCGGAATCATTAATTATTTGTTTCATATAGTCTTCATTATCGGACTTATTTACCCATATTCCATTTTCTTTTTGATAATAATCAGTATTTAAAACAAGTTTGAATGTTAATCCTACCAACTCATCTGGATTGTAAGAATGCTTTTCAAAACTAACCTCTTTTCCAGATGTCATTTTGTTAAATTGTTCTTTTAAATCATCTTGTGATAACAATCCTAAACTATATAGTGTGTAATCACTTATTTCATTATTTTTTCCAACAGTTAAGACCATTTCATTATATTTTTCTGGCCATTTTCCTTCTACTAAATCATATTGTTTTTTAAATAATTTATCATTATTAATCATTTCATAAAATACATCATAGTCAGATAGCATGCCACTATAAAGGCTTGATACCCCACTAGTTCCCATACCAATAGTATCTAATACTGTGGTTGGATTAACTCTAACTATTTTATCGGTTTCTTTTTTATATAAATTCAATTGAACGTTGTATGAATATTCTATATCAGTAGTATATTTTTTTATCTTTTTATTATTGTCTAAATAATTTTTAAACTTTTTCATATCATTATGTTTTACTTGTTTAGACATTGTTTCAAACATGTCGCCCATAATATTAACAGAATGAATTTTATTATCATTGTATTTTTCTTTTTTTCTGTTTCCAGTCATAGCTTGAAGCATACTTGACATATCAACAGAATTCTTTTCTATAGTTAATGGGTATGAACTTAGGGTTTGCTCTTCTGTCTTATCTATAAATTCATTTATTCCGTTTGCTAAAGAAAGAATTAAAGCAATACCAATAATACCTATTGATCCAGCAAATGCTGTTAAGAAAGTTCTTCCTTTTTTAGTCATTAAATTATTAAGTGAAAGGGATAAAGCAGTTAGATAATTCATTGATGTTTTTTTTGTTGCTTTCTTTTCTTCCAAAAGGTCATATCTAGTATTTTCTTTTCCATCATAAGGATTTGAATCGTCTGTTATTCTTCCATCTTGAAGTTTGATTATTCTTGTTGAATATTCTTCAGCAATTTCTGGGTTGTGTGTTACCATTATAACTAGTTTGTCCTTAGATACTTCTTTTAAAATATCCATTACTTGTTTTGATGTTACTGTGTCTAATGCTCCTGTTGGCTCATCGGCAAGTAATATTTCAGGATCATTAACTAGTGCTCTTGCAATTGCAACCCTTTGCATCTGACCACCAGATAATTGGTTTGGCAATTTCTTAACGTGATCTTTTAAGCCTACTCTTTCTAATGCTTTATATGCTTTTTTTCTTCTTAATTTTTTGGGAACACCACTCAATGTTAGCGCTAATTCAACGTTTTTTAATACTGTTTGATGACCAATTAAATTATAATTTTGAAAAACAAATCCTACTCTATGATTTCTATATGTATCCCAGTCACGATTACTGTATCTCTTTGTACTAGTTTCGTTTATTACTAAATCTCCAGTATCATAGTGATCTAGTCCACCGATTATGTTTAATAACGTGGTTTTTCCACTTCCACTAGCACCGAGAATTGAGGCAAATTCACTCTTTCTAAAGTTAACTGTTACATTGTCTAAGGCCTTTTGGCTAAATCCTTCAGTAGAGTATGTTTTGGTAATATCTCTTAATTCTAACATATGGCCACCTCCTAATTTTCAATCATATTTATTATATCATAAAAAAAGAGCAGATTATACTACTCTATTATTATATTCTTTTTTATTTATTAATATCATATAGTTCGTACAAATAACTTCTCATGTAATAATTCATTCATCTCTTAAACAAACCGGTGTGCTTT
>CACXFY010000148.1 GCA_902767005.1 uncultured Erysipelotrichaceae bacterium | reverse complement strand
TGTATTTTTACCTCCACCTTGAGCAAATGTAGGAGATCCTCCACCATTTCCATTAGATGAAACAGAAGCATCTTTAACAAGTAAACCAGCATTAATAGAACAAGTACTACGACAAATAAAGTTAACAGAATCATCATCTTTAACATTAGCAAAGAATACTAATCCCTTACCCATTTCATTAACTAAACTATCAGCAATACTCTTAAGTAAATTAATATCTTTATTCTTAAGTTCCATAATACAAGCAGTAACATCACCATATTCTTTAAATTTCTCTCTATAAATATCAAGATTATCTAAAGTTTGTTTTTCTCTCATATTAAAGTATTTCTTTTCTAATTCTTTTACTTCATGATGTACATATTGTAATTCATTACGATTGAAAACAATATCTTTATAACTAGTAGGTTTCTCATTAGAAACATCTACATCAAATGATAATACTAATCCTACTTCTCTAGCCTCATCTAATATTTCACGAGCTTTCATAAGTAACTTAATCATCTCATCATTATAAGGTTTAACAGCAAGCAACAAACTGTCTTCTATCTTAGAACCAGTTACAGCTTCTATTCTATATACATTACTACCTTTAGATTCACAACTTGTAATAGCCGCTCTACCAATATCTTTAGTATTAGTAGCGTGAGTACCACCACAAAGTTCAATACTTTTACCTATCTTAACAACTCTTACTTGATCACCATATTTTTCACTAAATAATGCCATTGCACCTAATTCTTTAGCTTTATCAATAGGCATAACTTCAGTAGATACAATTAACTCTTCACTAATCATATCATTCATAAAGTTTTCTACTTCAATTAACTTTTCATCAGTCATTTTACCAGAATAAGTAAAATCAAATCTTAGTTTTTCATCATCAACATAACTACCAGCTTGTTTAATAGTATTAGATACTACTTGTTGTAGACTATATTGAAGTATATGAACACTAGAGTGATTACACTCTATTCTCTTACGTCTATCTTTATCTATAACAAGTTCACACTCATCACCTTTTCTAATAACACCATCAAGTAATCTAACTTTATGTATATGTTGACCATTAGGTCCTTTAAATACATCTACAACACGAGCTTTAAAGTTCTTACCAATAATCATACCAGTATCACTAACTTGACCACCAGACTCAGCATAGAAACAAGTTCTAGATACTACTAAATAAGTATCATGATCAATTATATCTACTTCTTCATCTTTAGAGAATATTCCAATAATATCACTCTTAACTCTATAAAGACCATATACAAATTGACTTTCTTTCTTAAAGTCCATTAATACTTGTTTTTGAGAAGCCATTTTAGTAGTGTTCTTAATATTAGATCTTGCTAACTCTTTTTGAGCTTCCATATATTTATCAAATTCTTTTCTATCTACTTTATAACCTAAATCAGCTAAATACTCTTCAGTTAATTCAAATGGGAAACCATAAGTATCATATAATTTAAATGCTTCTTCCCCACTTATATAATTATCTGGAGATTGTTCAACTAATTCTTTTAATCTTCTTTCTCCAGCTTCTAATGTCTTTAAGAATAACTTTTCTTCATCTAATACTAAAGCTTCAACTTCTGCTCTTTTTTCTACTATATATGGATAAGCATCCTTCATAACATCTACTACATCACTAACTATCTTATACATAAAAGCTTCTTTTAAACCAAGAGTCTTACCAAATCTAACACTACGACGTAATAATCTTCTAAGTACATATCCTCGTCCAACGTTATCAAAATAAGCTCCATCAGCTAAAGCAAAAGTAATTGCTCTAATGTGATCAGCAATAATCTTATATTCTTTTTGACCAACATATTTAGTACCAACTAATTCTTCTATATGTTTAATAATTGGTAAAAATAAATCTGTTTCAAAGTTAGAATCAACTCCTTGGAATATACAACACCATCTCTCAAGTCCAGCTCCAGTATCTATATTCTTATGAGGTAATTCTTTATAATCTTTTCTCTTCTTACCTGCTTCACTATTAAATTGACTAAATACATTATTCCAAATCTCAACGTATCTTTCTTGATCTTCATCTCTTTTAAATTTATCTAAAGCATCTCCATCTGGATCAAAATCTTCTCCTCTATCAAAGAATATTTCAGAATCAGGTCCACAAGGACCTTCACCAATCTCCCAGAAATTCTCTTCTAGTCTTACAATATGACTAGGTATCATACCAACTTCTACCCATCTATTAAATGCATCATCGTCATCTGTATATACAGATACATATAATAATTCTTTATCTATACCAAAATATTCTTCACTAGTAAGCATTTCAAAAGCAAATTCAATAGCTTCATTTTTAAAATAATCTCCTATAGAGAAATTACCCATCATTTCAAAGAAAGTTTGATGTCTTTTAGTAATACCAACATTCTCTATATCATTAGTACGAATACATTTTTGTATATTACAAATTCTTCTAGAATCAGGTGTTTCAGAACCATCAAAATACTTCTTTAATGGTGTAACACCAGCATTAATCCATAGTAAACTATCATCATTAATAGGAACTAATGGAGCGCTCTCATATATTTTATGGCCATGTTCTGTAAAGTACTTAAACCATGTATTTCTAATGTCATCATGACTCATATATTTCATAATTATCTCTCCTTAATATGTTTTAAAATTTCTTCTGCCACTTCATCGATACTTAAATCAGTTGAATCAATATATATTTGATCATCAGTTCTCATTAAAGATCCAACTTCTTTATGCATATCGTTATAATCTCTGCTCTTAATATTCTCAAGAATCTCTTCATAACTCATATCAATTCCAGATTCTTGATTTTGTTTATATCTACGTCTCGCTCGTTCCTCAACACTTGCATCTAAATAGAATTTATAATTAGCATCTGGAAATACTACTGTCGTAATATCTCTTCCTTCCATAATTACGTCTAATCCCTTCGCAAGTTCTCTTTGCTGTTTAACCATTTCTTCTCTAACTTCAACAATAGAAGATATAGGACTAACAATACTAGATACATCTTTTTCACGTATTAAAGAAGAAACATCTTCTCCATCTAAAAAAGTCTTTCCATCTTTATCAAACGTAATTTTAATACTCTTTGCTAACTTAATTATTTCATCTTTATCTTCAACATTAAGGCCAGCTCTAAGAGAAGCAAGAGCAACACATCTATACATTGCTCCTGTATCTATATTAACTAAACCTAGTTTTTCCGCAATAATTTTTGTAATGGTACCTTTACCACTTCCAGCAGGTCCATCTATTCCAATAACTAAACTCATAATAACCTCCTAAGATATTGTTACAGCAGACCCCTCATAATTCTCTTCATCTCTAACAACTTCTAATGCACTTCTTCTTAAATCAACTAAATTACGATTCTTAATAACATAATCAAATCCATCATAAGTATCTATCTCATGTTCAGTAATATGTTTAGCTTCTTCTTCACTAAGTTCTGGATCATAATTATCTCTCTCTAATTTAATATTAACTACATCTCCATAATTCTTCTTAATATCTTCAAATTCCTCTATTAATCTTGCATCAGTAATAATAAAAGTATCAAAGAAATTACTTAATATATTAATATCTTCATATAATCTATCTAATAAGAAATGCTTTTTACCTAATTTATTTCTAATTATTTCAAAACCCATTTTTTGTAAAAATTCTCTAGGCTTTTCATCATAATTACCATTCCAATCAAAATAGTTTCTAGCATATTCATATAAAGGACCAGTAATATGCATAACACATGGCTTATAACCATAATCCTTTAATTCTTCTCTTAGATATTCTCCAAAAGTATTCTTACCACATTTAGCTTTACCACCAATAACAAATATTTTCATTTTTATTCTCCTTTTCCCAAATAAAAGACCACTATAGGAGGAAATAAATCCGGTACCATCCTACATTGGTCTTAATTCTTGATAACGGTCTCCCGATAGACTCCTAAAGCAGCTTCCTTTAACTAATTAATTCTTTTTCACCAACCAAGAACTCTCTACATAATATCATTAAAGTAATAATCTCTAATCAATGTCTATTAATATATAATTATTTTAACAAATTTAAAAATAGAAGTAAATAAAAGAAGATTAATTTTAATCATTAATCTCCTTTAAAACATTAGTCTCTTCGTCAATTACAGTAAACTTATCGTCATCTTCTTCTTTATCTTCTTCTCTATCTTTATTGTCCCTATCCTTCTTTTCTTTATCATTACTCTCTCCAGATACTCTTCCAGTTATATCAAGTTTCTCATCAATAAACATTAATATAACTTTAAGACATGCTATTACAGGAGTAGCAATAATCATACCAAGTATTCCAAAGAAGTGTTGGAATACTAACAATCCAACCATAATAGTAACTGGATGTAATTTCATAGTATGACCCATTATTAATGGTTGATAGAAGTTATTCTCAAGTATTTGAACAATAATAATTGAAATAATACAACATATACCAGTTATAGGACTAATAGTAAATCCAACAATGATTGCTGGTATAGCTCCAATATAAGGACCAAAGTATGGAATAATATCAGTAACAGCACAGAATAATGCAAATAACATAGGTGCTTCAAGTCCAGCTAAAGTAAGCCCAATACTTTGAGTAACAAAGACTAAGAACATTACTATAAATACTCCAGAAACATAGTTTCTTAAACTAGTATTTAATCTAGATCCTAATTCAGAATAATTCTTTTTCCAACTTTTTGGTATCATTTTACGAATATATGAATTAAATCTATCAAAGTCATATAACATATAAAATCCAATCATTAAACCTAATCCAAAATTAATAACACCACTTACAAATGACTTACCAATAGACATTAAATATGTTGGTAAATTAGTAGTAAAGTTAATACCAAAGTCATTTAAACTAGCATATATCTGTTTTTTAGCATCTCCTAAGTTATAATTAAATGTCTTTTCAATACCATCTATTAAACCATTAGAGAATTTAACTATTTCTTTTAATATATCTGGTAAAGCTCTACCAAAATCCTTAACTTGATGAACAAAGTTAGGTGCTAGTAAATAGAAAAATAAGAATATACCACCAAGTAATAGAATATAGACAATTATACAACCCACTACTCTCGGTACTTTCTTCTCAAACCAATCGACCAAAGGATCTAGTAACCAAGCTATAATTAAACCAATAAATATAGGTGAAATAACAACTAATAAATTACCAACAAAATGTAAGATTTTCCATTCTTTAACTAAGTAAGTAGCAAGTAATATTAAACATACAACAGCCATAAAATAGCCAATCTTCATAATCTTCTTACCAGTAAATAATATGTTATTTAAGCTTTCTACATCAACTTTATCATTATCTTTCTTCTTAAATATCATAGACATCACCTCTACAATAACATTATAATATAATTAATTATAAAATACCATATATTTTTTATGATATAATAAACTTGGTGATATTATGAAAACGATTATCGAAAATTCAACATATCAAATAGAAATTAAGAATTCAAAGTTTATAACAGAACTAATAAAAATAGATAATTCTGATATAAAAAACATCTTAAAAGAATTAAAAATTAAATATCCCAAAGCAACACATTATACTTATGCTTTAAGATTAGAAGATTATCAAAAATCAAGTGATGATGGAGAACCTGGTGGAACAGCAGGCACTCCAATGTTAAATGTCTTAGAAAAAGAAAACATAATAAATATACTTGCTGTCACAATAAGATATTTTGGAGGAATAAAACTAGGCGCTGGTGGATTAGTAAGAGCTTATACAAAATCATTAACAGAGGCCCTAAATAATACTAAACTAAAAGAATTAACAAAAGGATATAAAGTAGAAATACACATACCATATTCTAAACAAAAAGAACTAGATTATGTATTAAATAATCAAGAAGTAATTAAAAAAGATTATGATTTAGATATTAAATATATAGTCCTTATAGAAAACTTAGATATCATAAATAAATATGATTATAAAATATTAGAAGAAACATACTATTAAAAAAGAAGATTTCAATAATCTTCTTTCTTTTTTGTAAAAATATTAATATTACTACGCGTAGTATCTACATACTTTAATTCATCATCAGTAACATTATATTTAATAATATAATTCTTTTTCTCATCTTCATTTAAGTTATCCCATACATGTACTAATTCTTTTAATATCATTCTTCTCTTATATAATTCACTATCTCTTCCAATTAATACTTTATTATCAAATTCTAATGGAATATAAAAACTCTCTTCTATCTCTTCAGAATCTAATACATATTTATCAATCTTGTCTTGTTTCTTTTTCTCATCTTTTTCAAAAGCTACATCAAATAAATGATATTTATTAATAGCTTCTATATATTTAAATAAACTCTTAACAATAACTTCATATTCTAAATAAGTTAAACCATACTCTTTAATTTTACTCTCGATATATTCAGTAATTGATAAGACAGCAATCTCTGAATTAATATGTGGATCATGATTAAGTTTATTAAATCTTTTACAGACTAATTTATATAACTCTTCTAAATAATCATACTTTTTATTATTAATATTTTTAAAGCAATTATTACAAATAGCTTCATCTAATGAAATACAATTACGAGTCATATCTCTAAGTACACTATCACTATCTAGTTCTAAAGAAGTAAGAAAATGTTTTAATAATAATTCATTACCATATTTACTATATATCCAAGTAGCTGGTTTATTTTGACCATTTAATCTATAATCACTAATAACTCTATTAATAATAGATTCTAAGTCATCATCAACCAACTCTTTTTGCTTCAATCTTAAAGCTCTAATAATAACTCCATAATTATAACCATTATCTATACAATACTTTCTAAGACTTACTCCATCTTTATACATAATAACTTCACTAGAACGATTACTACTCTTAACTTTACTCTTATCTAAATATTGCCTTAAAGTAGTTTCATCTATATCAAATTCAAATAAAAAGTCATTTAATGTACTAGTATCCTTCTCTTTTAAATTACTAATCATATTGCATACTTTAATAGTCTTATCAACATTACCATTAAATCTAGTATAGTATTTACTAAATAATTTAACATTAATACCTAATCTCTTACTAATACTCTTCTTATTATATAACTTCTCTCCATCACCAAAATCATATTTAATAGAATCATACTTATTAGAAAAATCAAAACCAATATCTTTTAATAAATAATATCTATGTAATAATTCTAAAGAACAATTACCTGATAATATATCTTCTTTTTTCTTAGTTAAAGCCTCTTTTTGATTTCTAAATAATTGACCAATATTTATAATCTCTCCATCAATTTTTCTTTTAAAACTAATAGGAATATTTAAATTACCAAACTTATTATAATAATCTAAGAAATAACTATATTGCCTCATCCATTCATCTTTCATTGGATTAAAACTAACTCCAATATCTTCTAATAATTTAAAATGTTCAAGTACTTTTCTATCACTATTATTAAAACTATTCTTTTTATGCTTTTTATATAACTCTCTCTGTTTACTTAAAAACTTACCTAATTGTATTTCTTCACCATCAACATTACAAACATAATTATTAGGTATATTACAATGTCCATTTTCATCCTTATATTTAATAATTAAATTAAATCTTTTATTCCAATAATCATCAATAGGTTCCCATATTATACCTAAATTATCTAATAATCTAAATCTCTCAAGTAATAATTCATCATCTGTATCCTTATTCTTCCTATATATTTCTCTTTGATCAATTAAAAAGCTACCTAAATTAACATTATCAATCATATAACCAAATGGAACATTAATATTACCATTTTTATTCTTATATTCTACTAATAAATTATACTTTCTCATCCATTCATTATTAATAGGATCCCAGTTCATACCAATATTATTTAATAAATGAAAATGTTTAACTAATCTACTATCATCATCTCTTTCAATTTCTCCATTTATATATTTTCTATATAAAAATCTTTGACTCTGAATAAAAGCTTTTAATGAAGCATCTTTTCCATTACAATCAATAACTATATCATTATCAATATTTAAATTACCATTTTTTAAATAATAATATCTTAAAGCATTATATTTAATATTCCATTCTAATTCTTGTATGTCCCAAATAATACCTAAATCTTCTAATAATTTAAAATGTTCTAATAACTTATCATCAATATTTTCTTTATTCTTATTCTTACGATAAATACTCCTTTGGTTAGCAACAAAAACACCTAGTTTTTCTCCATTAGAAACATATGTATATGGAACATTCAAATCACCATACTTATTCTTATAATCTACAAGTAATTTATATTTATTTAACCACTCAGTCTCTTTAGGATTCCAATCTATTCCTAACTCTTCAAGTAATCTAATATGTTCTAATACTTTCTTATCTTTTTTATTATCATCTATTTTCAAATACTTATTATATAACTTTCTTTGGTCACTCAAAAAAGATCCTATCTTATGTTCTACTCCATCAAGTACAATAACATCTCCTTGATGAATATCATTAATAGAACCATTCTTTTGATAAATATTTTTTAATATGTTGTATTTTACTTCCCAGTTTGTCATATCCTCACCTATTATAAAGTATAGCATAAAAAAAGTTCTTATTGAAAGAACTATCTTTTTATATTTAACTTTTTATAATAACATTTAGGACACATAGATTGATAAGTAACATTATCAAATCCATCAATAGCTACTTGTTCTCCCTCATTAGTAAGTTTACCATTAACAAATCTAGCATTAATAGTAGCTTTCTTACCACATTCACAAATAGTTTTCATCTCTTCAATAGAAGAAGCTATCTCAAGCAATCTGGTAGCCCCAGGAAAACCATTCATCTTAAAATCAGTTCTAAGTCCATAACAAATAACTGGAATATCTAACTCAGTAGCAAAAAACAATAATTCATCTACTTGTTCAGGTTCTAAAAATTGAGCTTCATCTACCAAAATACATTTAACATTCTTTTTCTTTTGTAAATCTTCTTCTAAAATATCCATAATAGAATCATCTTTACTAACTAATGAATCTACATCTCTTTCTGCACCAAGTCTAGATACAACTTTCTTATCTCCTTTTTTATCTACACTAGGTTTTAATAATAAAATATCCATTCCACGTTCTTCATAATTATGAGCCACTTGCAATAAATGAGTAGATTTACCGCAATTCATAGCGCCATATCTAAAATATAATTTAGCCATAAAACCTCCAAAAAAAAGATTAATTTCTTAATCTTATATTTTCTTTTTTTTCACAAATATTCTAATAATATAGAATAAGAAGACACACATTATAAGTAGGAATACCCATTTAAGTATTATATTAGGTATACCTTCAGTATATCTATCTATTAGACCAGGTATACTACTAGGTAAGAATTGATCAATTACATCTTCTAAACCTTTAATAATAATATTTTGTCTAACAAAGAATAAAATTCTAAGTATTATATCTACAATTGCGATAAAGAATACGAATGAATCGAACCTCTTAAAGAATATAATAACTAATATAAGTGCAATTGCTAATACCACTAAATCTATGTACATATACACATCTCCCTTTCACTCAGTAATATTATACTATTCCTCTACATTAAAATCAACAATTTCTCCATTATCTTTAACAAGTTTAGTAATAGCTTCTTCTGCTTTTTTTAACTTTTCATCACAAGCTTTAGCTAACTTCATAGCCTTATTAAACTCATCAATTGCATCATCTAAAGGAACATCTCCTACCTCTAATTTTTTAACTATCTCTTCTAATGAAACTAAGCTTTCTTCAAAACTTAATTCTTTTTCTTTTTTTTCTGCCATAATTTACCTCCTATTTAAACTTATCAAATATCAATAATAAATTACTTAATATTGATAAAACAACAAATATATTAATAACAACATTAGTCTTTTTAATTATTCCAATTATTAGTAATGGTACTAAAGCTATTAAACATACAATACCAATACCGGTGCTAATAGGTTTGGCTTTTTCAAATATTTCTTCATGATGTTGAGCTCTTAGCTGTTTATCTTTAATCTCTTGTTCTATTTCTTGAGGTGACTTAGCATGTGCAATTCTTTCTTCTTCGGTAGCATAGGTAATTCCGCCATCAAATGGTAAATTTAAAAGTGTTGCCATAACACCATGATACATAAGAAAACAGAAATTACAAGCACTTATTACAATAATTATTATTGCAATTAATTCACTAATTTTTAAATTAATTTTATTCTTTAACACTATAACACCTCAGCTTTAATGTTACCATCATTAAATTCAATGTCAATAACATCATTTTTATTCAATTTCTTACTACTATCAATAACTTTACCATCTTTCTTAGTCATAGTATAACCACGCTTAAGTGTTAATAATGGACTAAGAGTTTCTAATTTGCTAACTAAATTAAAATACTTATTAGCTTTATTATCAAGCAATTTATAAGGACTCTTTAATATATAAGAACCTTTTAATTCTACTAACTTTTTACTTTTAATATTAACTAAGTTAATAGTACTATATTTTAATCTCTCAACTAAATTATCAAAAATCATTTCTTTATTTTGATATATAACTATCGGATTTTTCATAATATTGCGGTTCATAATACTAACTAATCTATCACGATAATTATTTACTTTATTACTAATTACTTTATTTAGTCTTATATTCAATTGATCTAAATAATTAATTACATCACCAATTTGTGGAACTGCCATTTCAGCTGCTCCTGTTGGAGTTGGTGCTCTAAGATCCGCAACAAAGTCAGATATTGTAAAATCAACTTCATGACCAACAGCGCTAATTATAGGAGTATTACATTCATAGATAGCTCTCGCAACTATTTCTTCATTAAAAGCCCATAAGTCTTCAATGGAGCCTCCTCCACGTCCAACTATTAGTGTATCCAAATTATACTCATCAGCTTTTTTTATCTGTCTTACAATATCTTCTTTAGCATCTTCACCTTGTACTAATGCTGGAAATAAGTAAATTTCTGTAAGCGGCCATCTTCTTTTAATTGTAGAAATAATATCTTTAATCGCAGCCCCAGTTGGAGCAGTAACCACACCTATTCTCTTTGGAATCTTAGGAATCTTTTTCTTTTTATTAGGATCAAATAAACCTTCTTGTTCTAACTTCTTTTTTAATTGTTCGAAAGCTATGTATAGATTACCAATACCATCTTCTAACATTTCATTTACATATATTTGATATTGACCAGTTGCTTCAAATACAGATATCTTTCCAGTAACCATAACTTTCATACCATCTTGAGGTACAAACTTAATATTCTTCGTACTAGAAGCAAACATAATAGCGTTAATTCTACTATTATCATCTTTCAAAGTAAAATAGAAATGTCCTCTACTATGAGCTTTAAAATTACTTATTTCTCCCTTAAGAAATACTTCTCCTAAGTTAACATCATTATCTATTTTATACTTAATATATCTAGTTAATTGTGTAACTGTAATATATTTATCATTCATCTGTTTTTACCTCTTCATGATAAACCCTATCAAGTACACCATTTATCATTTTAGTAACAGCTTCATCACTATAAAGCTTACTAAGTTCAATAGCTTCATTTATCGCAACAACAGAAGGAGTATCGGTATACATAAGTTCATAAATACCTATTTCAAGTATTGCTTGATCAACTTTATTCAAACGATCTAATTTCCAATCTTTTAAATATTTATTAGCAATACTAACAATACTCTTTTTATTATCAATAATACCTTTAACACAACTATCTACAAAATCATTTTGTACTTCTAATTGTTCATGTATTAACTCATCTATACTATAATCAATTTTAGTCTCTTCAAGTATCTTAACTTGATATATAACTTTCATAATTATTTCACGTAATTCACTTCTGTTTTTCATAAAATCACCATCTATATTTTATCATAAAAATACCAAAAGAAAAAGCACATTATTGTGCTTGAACTTGTCCTTGACCATTTTTCTTTCTAGTAATAGCATTAAGATCATTTTGGATAATACAATAGTTAATAATTCCAAGACCAAATAATTCTAATACTAAGTAAAGAATAGAATTATCAGTTGCTGGAAGTCCATTATTTTGTTGAGCAGTATACATAGTTTTACCTAACTTATAGAAC
Source organism: uncultured Erysipelotrichaceae bacterium (assembly GCA_902767005.1). The sequence goes on along the minus strand of CACXFY010000148.1, from coordinate 3,271 downwards.
CAGTAAATTCCGAAGATACCACAAGTTACTAAAGTTAATAAGAATGCAACAACTCCACTCATCATTTCTTGATCTCCACTATACTCTTTAGCTTCATCACTAAGTACTATGAACCAATAAATTCCATAAATACCACAAGTAATTAAAGAAAAGATAATTGCTAATACTATATTTCTTTCTTGTCTCATTTTCCCACTCCTTTAGTATAATTATAATATCTAAATAAAATAATAACAATACTATTTTTTATCTTTTATTTCTTTTTTTAAATTATATAAGAAACTTAATGCTTCCATTGGTGTCATTTCTAATGGATTTATACTCTTTATCTTTTCTTCTAATTCATTATTTTCCTCTTTTTTATCTACTTCACTCATATCAAATAAACTAGTTTGCGTAAACACTTCTTTCTTGACACTTTTCTTTTCATAAACATCAAGTATATCATCAGCTCTTTTTATTAAATCTTCAGGAAGCTTAGCAAGACCAGCAACATGAATACCATAGCTCTTATCGACTGCACCATTCTTAACTTTATGTAAGAAAGTAATCGTACCATTTTCTTCTACAGCTGATACATGAACATTCTTAAGTCTTTTTAAATCTTTATCTAATGAAGTTAATTCATGATAATGTGTAGAAAACATTGTCTTACATTTAATTTTATCATGAATATATTCAAGAATAGCTTGAGCAAGACTCATACCATCATAAGTAGCAGTACCTCTACCCAATTCATCAAATAATATTAAACTATTAGAAGTAGCTTCACTAATTGCCATATTAGCTTCTTTCATTTCTACCATAAAAGTAGATTCACCACTTACTAAATCATCACTAGCACCAATTCTAGTAAATATCTTATCAAATATTGGCATAGAACAACTCTTACAAGGTACAAAACATCCCATTTGAGCCATTATTACTGTAATAGCACATTGTCTCATATAAGTAGACTTACCTGCCATATTAGGACCAGTTATAAGTAAAATATCAGTAGTTTTATCCATAATAATATCATTTGGAATATACTTATCTTTCATAACTTGTTCTACTACAGGATGACGACAATCAATCATCTTAATAGCTTTATCTTTAGTTAGTTCTGGTCTAACAAACTTATATAAATCAGAAACGACACTAAAAGACTGTAACATATCTACTTCACTAATAATAGAAGCCACCTTTTGTAATTTAGCTATATATCTCTTAACAACTTCTCTAATATCCATAAATAATTTATACTCTAAATTAATAATTTTTTCTTCAGCACCAAGTATAATATTTTCTTTTTCTTTTAAAACAGGTGTAATAAATCTTTCAGCATTAGCTAAAGTCTGTTTTCTCTCATAACCATACTCTTCTTTTACTAATCCAAGTTGTCCTTTACTAACTTCAATATAATAACCAAACACTTTATTAAAACCTACTTTTAAAGTCTTAATACCAGTTCTTTCTTTTTCTTCTTTTTCCATTTCCAAGATAAAGTCTTTAGAACCACTACTAATCTTTTTTAATTCATCTAATTCACTATTATATCCAGGTTTAATAAGTCTTCCTTCATGTAAAGTATATGGAGCATCTTCTAAAATTGCTTTATCTAATAAACTATATAATTCTGGAAAAGTCTCAATACTTTTATCATAATTTATTTCTTCAAGTATTTTACTAATCTCAGGTAAAGCTCCTAAACTAGTCTTTAATTGCAACAAGTCTTTAGCATTCAAATTACCATAAGTTACTCTTCCAACTAATCTTTCTAAATCGTATACATTATTTAAATACTTTAATAAATCATCTCTAAGTATAAATTCAGTACTCAATTTAGTAACAATATCATATCTTCTTTCAATTTCTTTCTTATTAGTTAATGGATTTTCAATACTTTTCTTTAAAAATCTACTACCCATAGCTGTTTTACATTTATCAAGTAACCATAATAAACTATATTGTCTTTCTCTATTTCTAATAGTTTCTACTAACTCTAAATTCTTTTTAGTATTTACATCAAATTCTAATATATCACTACTCTTAATAGTTCTACACTTTTGTAAGTGATGTAAATCACCCTTCTTAGTATCAATGATATAGTAAAGTAAATGTTTAAGTGTATCAATTAATCTAACATCATCTAAATCTTTATATATATAATCATAATCATTACTATCAAGTACATTCTTTGTAATAGTAACTAAAATATCATGATTAGTTCTAAGTCTTTCTACTAATTCTCTATTACAATTATCATTAACAATAACTTCTCTAAAATTATTTCTAACTACTTCTTTTATAACTTTATCCATATCTCCATCTATTAATAAAGCATAAACCTCTCCAGTAGAAATATCTATATAACTAACTCCATAACAATAATCAAAGTCATATATATTAGCAATATAATTATTACTTTTAGAATCAATAGCCTCATCAAGTCTAGTTCCTTTAGTAATAACTTGAACAACTTCTCTTTTAACCATTCCTTTAGTAAGTTTAGGATCTTCCATTTGTTCACATATCGCAACTTTATAACCTTTATCAACCATATCATTAACATACGAAGCATAAGCATGATGTGGAATACCACACATTGGTACTCTTTCATCAAGTCCAGCTTGCTTACCAGTTAAAGTAAGTTCTAATACACGAGAAGTAAGAATCGCGTCATCAAAAAACATTTCATAAAAATCTCCCAAACGAAAGAATAAGATACAATCATCATATTGATCTTTTATATCCATATATTGCTGCATCATAGGAGAAAGTTTATCTCTATCAACTTCACTTCTCTTCATATATATCACCAATATTTATTATATCAAATCTCTATATAAATAAAAAGAAAGATTAGTAATCTTTCTTTTTAATATCAACACTTTTTTACTTTAAAATTATATCCATAATATCCAATCTATTGTTATTGTTAGTAGTAATACTTTCATATTTTACAATACCAGAATCAATAGAAAAATTATATTTAATAGTTAGACCATAATTAGTATAATTAACTAATTCTTTAATATATTGAATTCTATCATTATCTATTCTATTACCTAAATAAACAAATATATCACTATTAATAATACTAATAACACAACACTCTAATTCTAACAAATGATAAATAATTAAATCTAAAGGTTCATTATTCCCCATCTTCATAAAGATAGGACTACCTAGTTTACTACCGAAATCTAATAAATCACTCTTATTATTTACTTTAGTAATTTTATTATATTTATCTAAAATAATAATTCTATCCATGTCTTTTCTTCTT